>DASRFS010000027.1:0-5577 GCA_035651435.1 Patescibacteria group bacterium
CAGTTATTCTAACATTTGAGCTTGGATCAGTCAATTGTGGTAAAATTGCGTTTGTGAACTTCAAGAATCTCAGGGTCGCTATAATTGGGCTGGGAATGGAAGGGGAGGCAAGTGTTAAATATTTGGGCTCAAAAGGTGCGAATATTAATGTTTTGGACAAGAAACAAGGAGGGAACTACCTTCAAAATCTTGATAGATACGATCTTATCGTCCGAAGCCCAGGCGTTAAGCCTTCGCTTTTAGACATCCCAAAAGATAAAATTACATCCCAAACCAAGCTTTTCTTTGATTTATGCCCGTGTCGTGTAATTGGGGTAACCGGGACAAAGGGAAAAGGAACTACTGCATCTTTAATTTACGAAATGTTAAAGGCCGAAGGAAAGGATGCGTATTTAGGAGGGAACATTGGTAAGCCCCCATTCGAGTTTTTGGATAAACTTTCTCCTCAATCGGTTGTAGTTCTCGAACTTTCCAGCTTTCAGCTCCAAGATCTGACAAAAAGCCCACATATTGCTGTTATGCTTATGACAACTTCCGAACACTTGGACTGGCACAAAGATAGCAAAGAATACGTCAGTGCAAAAAGAAATATTTTGTCACATCAAAACAAGTCGGACTTTGCAATCATTAACAGAGATTATCCCGCGAGCAACGAATCAGACGTTTTTTCCGACGGGAAAGTCTATTATGTCTCAAGGGAAAGGGGAGGGAGAGAGGGTTGTTTTGTTGAGGAAGGTGCATTGTGGATTCAAAAAGACGGAAAGAAGACAAGACTTCTTGCAGCCTCGCAAGTTAAGATTCCCGGAAAACACAATTTGGAAAATGCCTGTGCCGCAGCAATGGCAGCAAATCTTTCTGGGGTTTCTTTTGAAAATATTGCGAAAGTTCTCAAAGAGTTTAAAGGTTTGGAACACAGATTGGAATTAGTTCGAATAGTAAACGGCGTTTCTTACTACGACGATTCTTTTTCGACAACTCCGGAAACGGCAATTGCCGCAATCGAGGCATTTAAAAACCCGGAGATTTTAATACTCGGCGGGTCTTCAAAAAACTCCGATTTTACAGAACTTGGACGGGTCATAAGTTCAAAAGAAAATATTAAGGCAATCATCGGAATCGGAGTAGAATGGCCGATAATCAAGGCTAAAATCGATTCAAAAGTTCAAATAATCGAAGGTATAAAAGACATGCATTCGATAGTTCAAAAAGCCAGTGAGATTTCTTCAGACGGCGATGTTGTTCTGCTTTCTCCTGCGTGTGCGTCTTTTGATATGTTTAAAAACTACAAAGACCGCGGCGAACAGTTTAAAATAGAAGTAAGCAAATTGTCTTGACTTTTAAGACATTAATGTTAATATTCCCCCTATGACAAGCGAGGCTTTAAGATACTCTAAAGAAAAAGCGAAGGCAGACCGAGCAAATTACGAAACTGGTTCAATAATTCTAAGAGGAAACATAGAGCACTTCTTGGAGAAATCCGGCGACAGGTCAGGGATGACTCTTCTCGAATTCGATCAGTCCGAGGATGGACTTCTTCATAACGTTAATGGGCAGAGTGTTCTAATTACAAAAAAAGACCTTGAAACTCTGATCACGGAATTAAGAAAAAGATATGAACTTGAGGACAAGAGGTCAAAGGCTGTCAGAAGGACTGAGGTCGATCCGGTTACTTATAAACCAATCGTTGATTCGTATACGGAGTATAGGAATTATCCGACCGATAATAGAGACTTGGTATTTAAGAGAATCCAGGTTTGGAAAGATGGAGTTGTACTATCTACAGAATGGTCAATTAATGGAGTCCATTCGGGGCCAATTACAAAAAGCGTTTTACTTCCCCCAAAACGCCAACGTTAAGCTCAGAATAGCTTCGGTTTTTAGCCTCAATTTCTGGTAAAATATATCTTGTGAAGAGAGTTTATTCCGGGATTAGAGCAACCGGAAGACTTCATTTAGGAAACTATTTTGGGGCGGTCAAAGGAATGCTTGAGTTACAAAGCAAATACGACTGCATTTTTTCCGTGGTCGATTTGCATACGATTACTGTCCCTTATGACCCAAAAATACTTTCAAGTTCGGTTCGAGAAATAGTTATAGATTATCTTGCCGCAGGACTCGACCCAAAAATTTGCAAACTGGAAATTCAGTCGAGAGTTCCACAGCACACGGAACTTGCTTATCTTCTGTCGACTATCTATCCGGTTTCAAGACTCGAAGATTTGCCGACTTACAAAGAAAAAAAAGCGCAATATCCAAAGTATATAAACATGGGGCTTTTGTATTACCCGGTTTTAATGGCAGCCGATATTCTTCTATACAAGGGTGAACTAGTGCCTGTGGGGATCGACCAGGAACCTCATTTGGAGGTGGCAAGAGAGATTGCACGAAAGTTTAATTCGATGTTTGGAGAGACTTTTCCAGAACCCGTTCGCTTTAAAACCCCTGGCGAATACGTTCCATCACTTACCGGAAAAGGTAAGATGAGTAAATCAATAGAAGGAAGTTATATAAATATTACCGATGATTTGGAAACCATCAAATCAAAGCTTGCAAAAGTTCCGACAGACTCCGGAAAAACAGGCGGAGAAGTTCCAAAAGACGGCGGAGTTGCGGTGTTGTTTAATTTTCTCAAATTAATGAACATGGAGCCCGAGTTAAAAAAGTTCAGCGAAGATTACAAAAATAAAACAATCCAGTACAGTATGCTAAAAGAAGCCTTGGCAAATAGGATTTACGACAGCCTTTTTGAAATTAGGGAAAAGAGAAAAGAATTTGAGGAAAATCCGGACCTGGTTGATTCGATAGTCCGCGAAGGAGTAGAGAAATGTAAAGAACTGGTCTCCGAAATAATGCAAGAAGTTAGAAAGAAAATGGGTTTATAAGGCTTCAAACCGAGTGCTTCATGTGCTATAATCGCTCGGCGATTGCGTTCCTTCGGAACTAAATCTCCCATACTTATGGCGAACGGTAAAAGAAACAAAAAATTTAAGATCAAAGTCAATACTTCCTGGAAGAATATCCTCGTATATCTTTTTCTTAGCCTTTTTGCGCTTTTTCTTTTTCTTGGAGTGAATTCTCCGGTTGGAAAACTGGACAATGCAAAGTCGGTTCCTCTTTCCCAGGTCGTTGCTGATGTTAGGGACGGTAAAACAAGCGAAGTAGATGTCGTGGGAAATAAAATTGTAGTTTACGAAAAAGATCAAACGCTTCAATCCTTCAAAGAGGGGGGAGCAAATATCTACCAGATTTTTAAAGACGCGGGAGTTGACCCAACTAAGACAAAAATCGTAATTAAAGACGATACAACCTTGAATAATTGGGTTAATATTATTTCTTCTGTTTTACCGGTCGTTCTGATGGTTGCCTTTTTTTACTTCATATTTAGACAAGCAAGGGGAGCGCAGGAAAGCGTTTTCTCTTTTGGACAGAGCAGAGCTAAGCTTTATAACAAGGACAATCCCCACGTTACCTTTAACGATGTCGCTGGAGTCGATGAAGCAAAGCAAGAGCTTACGGAGGTAGTAGATTTCTTGAAAAACCCGGGGAAATACAAAGCAATGGGAGCGCATACACCTAAGGGAGTATTAATGGTAGGTCCTTCCGGAACCGGAAAAACTCTTTTGGCACGAGCAACCGCGGGAGAAGCAGGGGTTCCATTTTTCAGTATGGCCGGGTCGGAATTTATGGAAATGCTGGTTGGAGTCGGAGCATCCAGGGTCCGTGATCTTTTCAACACAGCTAAAAAAGCCCAGCCCGCAATAATTTTTATAGATGAAATAGATGCGATTGGAAGACAGAGGGGAATAGGGCTTATGGGCGGACACGACGAAAGAGAACAAACACTAAATCAAATTCTTGTTGAAATGGATGGATTTTCGCCTACCGAGCAGTTGGTCGTAATGGCAGCGACAAATAGGCCTGACGTCTTGGACCCGGCTTTAGTTCGTCCCGGAAGATTCGACAGAAGGGTAAGTCTGGAGCTTCCCGATGTCGCCGGAAGAAAAGAAATCTTAGCAATTCATGCAAAAGGAAAACCGTTTACAAGAAACGTCGAGTGGGAAAAAATTGCAAAGAGGACGGTCGGGTTTTCCGGAGCGGATTTGGAAAACATGCTAAACGAATCTGCGATTCTGGCTGCCCGCCTCAATAAAAAAGCAATCGACATGCACGATTTGGAAGAAGCCGCAACCAAAGTAAAATTGGGTCCTGAAAAAAAGAGACTTCAAACCGAAGAAGACCGCACGATGACTGCATATCATGAAGCAGGACATGCCCTCGTAGCCTGGCACATGCCCCATATAGACCCGATCCACAGAATCTCGATAGTATCCCGAGGAATGAGTTTGGGGCACACGATGACCGAGCCAATTGACAGAGTTCACGAGACAAAATCTCATCTTTTGGAAGAGATCGCGATGATGCTCGGCGGGCAAGCGGCGGAAAAATTGGTTTTTGGCGACATAACAACCGGCGCTTCCAACGATATCGAAAAAGCAACGCAAGTCGCAAGAGCTATGGTCATGAAATTTGGAATGAGCGATCTAGGGCCAATAACTTTGGATCTTGAGAAAGAATCACCCTACGACGATACGGATATTTCGCCCGAGATGCAAGGAAAGGTAGACGCACAGGTTAAGAAAATAATCGACAATGCTTACTTTTCTGCTTCCCAAGTTCTTAAAAAGCTTAGAAAAAAATTGGACCTTCTAGCGTCGGAACTTCTTAAAAAAGAAACCATGGATTCCGATGACTTCGAAAAATTAATGGGTCCTAAGAAGTTCGCACTCGCAAAAGCTGTACAATAAGCTTATGCAAGAAGACCTCAAAAAAGAAATTTTCATGCTTGTCGATGGTTCTGCAATCGTCCACAGGGCCTATCATGCAATGCCTCCCTTGACTCGTGCCGACGGAACCCCAACCGGTGCGGTCCAAGGATTTTTTTCGATGATCTTAAAGATTATTCAAGAACTGCGGCCAGCCCATATTGCTATTGCTTTCGATAGACCGGCTCCTAATTTTAGAAAAGAACTTTTTAAGGGTTATCAATCAAAGCGCCCGGCCATGGAAAGTGATTTGTCCCCCCAATTTGGAATAATTCAGAAGCTTTTGGAAGCTGCCAAAATCCCTGTTTATGCTGTTGACGGGCTTGAGGCAGATGATGTTATCGGTACGATTTCCGAGAAAGCAAAAGAGACCGGGCATCTGGTTTATATATTGACCGGGGACAGGGACATGCTCCAACTCGTCAACGGAAAAGCAAAGGTTTTGGCTCCTTTTAAGGGAATATCGGAAATGACTTTATACGACGAAGCAAAAGTTAAAGAGAAATACGGAGTTTCGCCTTCCGAATTTGTGGAGTTAAAGGCTTTAATGGGGGACAGTTCGGATAATTACCCGGGAGTTTCGGGAATCGGACCAAAAACAGCAACCCTGCTTATAAATGAATATAAGACCGTTAAAAATATCTATAAAAATATCGGTAAAATTAAGGCTGAAAACCCGAAACTTGGAGAAAAATTGGAAAATGGGAAGGATAATGCATTCCTAGCCCATCAGCTGGCAACAATATTAACAAAC
>DASRFS010000028.1:0-18284 GCA_035651435.1 Patescibacteria group bacterium
AGCCGCTTGGGAACCGTGGTTAAGCGAAGCAAAAAGCGAGGCCGAACGCAAGAATATGAATTCGGCAATAGAAATGGGGCAAGCCCCCGGTGAATTCTTTGCAAGGACAGAAAGAGAAGATCAAAGACAGGGCTGGTTCTATTTGAGGTCAGACGATAGAAAGCTTCTTTCTTCGGAAAATCCAGTGAGGTGGCTAGATCAACAGTTTGACGTTCTTTATAAATACGTTAAAGAAGGGCAAGAACTTTCCTCTCCTGTCATTAATAATCTTGAGCAAGTCATCTCCGAAGCCACCCGTTTTATCCAGCACAATAATCCCGAATCGCTGGACGTTTTCCAAACTAACTTCATTGTCCGCTTAAATTTAATGACGATGAGAACAATGATTGGTTATAGAAGCGTTGAGCAAATAAAATCAGCAGCACTTCGGCTTACTGCGCATGGTTTGCTTCTTGGTTTTTCAATGGAGAGGGGTGAGGCAGGAGTCATGTTCAATAGATTGAATGAGTTATTGGATGACAAGAGATTAAAAGCCCCCAGAAACCATGTAACCCCAGAGATGGCCAATGAGCTTCAAGAGACCGTAATAAAAGAGCAAATGGATCTGGCAGAAAAAGGATTAGGTCAGTTTGGGGATTTAAGTGAAACTGTCTTGAAAGGTAAAACCGATGATGAAAAAAAATTCTTGGTCGAAAAAATAAGAGCAAATATTACACGATCTGTAAGAATTGCTTATGATCTTTTTGTCGACTCCCAAAGACAGGCAATTATAGTTGCAAGGGGTAAAAAGCTAACAGATACAGACGCATATTTCTCGGATCCCTCATCCGGCCCTTTAAATGTTTATAACATAGAGGACTTATTAACGGAAAAATTCGACATCATAAATGCACCCGAATACGAAGAACTAGATAGAATAAAGCTCGATCTTGCAGAAGATTATCTCAAGGAGAATAAATCGAAAACGGAATTGAGCCACCAGCAAAAAATCGATTTGGGGACAAGGCTTTTTAGAGACTTGTTCGCCGTTCCCGACTTCTTTTCATCCGGTTGGAGGGTAAAGGGCATATTGGACTCAATTGAGGTAAGAACGAAGGCTGTTTATGGGGAAAAGGATGGCCAAGTTAGAGCTAAAGAGTTTGGGCTTTTTCTTAGATTAAGAAGTGAGGGGACTAACGTCAATAAGGGAAATAAAGAAAAAATGAGAGCTATTTGGAAAGACATAGCCAAATTTAAACCGGAAGAAATTGTAAGACTCTTTAGGGAAAGAGCTACGGGAAGTGAGAATCTTGAGAGTAAATATAAAAAATTATTTAGTAACAGTGTTTTCGTAAGAAATAAGATAAATAGCTACGATGATTTTAAAGCAAAATACGGAGTGATAATAAGAGAAATTAGAGAAAAAGGGTTCAACGAACTCAGGCAGATAAATATCGGAGCAGGATTAACAGGAAAAGAAAGCGAGATGATAAACCGATATGTTGGGGAGAAGGGAGCAGGGGATGTAATCAGAATGTTTAGATTAATGTCTGAGTTCTCCGATGAGGCGGTTGAGGATCTTCTAACAAATAATAAATTTGCTGATATTTATACACGAACCATAAATGTAGATGATGCTTTGCTCGGTCTTCTCGAAAAGTCAGAGATGGAAATTAAAACAAGCGATGGACAAAAAATAAAAAAGGCAGGCTTCGTGCCTCTTTCACAATTATGGGCGGCAGATCAAGGAGGAGACGCACTCGTAAGAAACTGGAACGATACGGAAAACGCGGTTAAGGCGGGAGGGCAGTTAATCCAATTTATAAAATCAGAAAAAAGGAAGGAAAAATTGGAACACGCTCTAAATTTTGCCGATGCTACCAGCCAATATAATGGGCAGGCTGGGGGAGCCAGGGTTGTCAGATTTACTTTTGGTACATTCTTGAATCTTTCAAAAAAAGATTACTTCTGGGATGTAATGGGACTTAAGAAAGGTTTTCTCAGGAAACCGATATCGGAAATCGAGAGAATAAGGGGAGTATCTGCAGAACCTTTGAGTAGAGATGAACTAAGACACGAGATAGACGAAATAAGCTCCAGGCTAGAGGCAAACTTAAGCAAGAAGGCAAGAGAGGGTTTAGTTACGCCGAGAGCGTACGAAGAAGAAAAGGAAAGAGCCAGGAGAGCTCTCACAGACCTTGAAAATCTAACTGAAGTAACCGCCAAGGATTTATTCTTAAAAACTGCTCTTTCTATGCTTATCTACATTATTTTAGCTTCACTTTTTGAGACAGGAAAAACTATGGGAAGAGCAGCTAGACAGGCAGCCTAATTTTATTTTAGAAATCTTCCGAAGAAAGCTTGCCACCCTCCTTTATCACCAGCTTGTGGAGTCTTAGCCTGAGTAGCAAAAACTGTACTCGCAATACTAGTCACTGTTCCCGCTCCGGCACCGAGTGACTTAAATATAGCAGAGAAATCAAAGTCTGGAGCTTGCAAGGCTTTTCTCATTATCTTATTTATGTCGGGGGTGAGAAGAATTATGCCGAGTCCAACAATTGACCCTATTGCCCTGTAGTCTCCTGGATTTCCAATCAAAGGAGGCACGAAAGGAGCTCCATTTGCAGATCCAGCAAAGATATCCAAAAAGGTTTTGCCTAAGAGAAACATAATAATCGTTGCCGGAAATGTAACTAGATTCGAGCCGAGTTCGCGCAAAAGATTAGTGAAGTTAAGTCTTGAGCCAGGCAAAATTCCCGCCAAAACCCAGAAAGGAGAGAAAACAGCTACAATTAGAATCATTACATAAGCCTTGATGAGCGTAAACCAAAGTCTAAAAAGAGCAAAAAGAAGAGCTATAACTATTACCAGGAAGGCGATTAATCCTCCGACGAACCCTAATGCTGAGCTGCCTGTAAGGCCACCAAGTGTTGTTCCAACGATTCCTCCTATTAGCGTTCCAATTCCTGGGACAAGTAGAGTTCCTCCGACAGCCCCTGCTGCGCCAAGTATCATACCTACAATAACGCTCGCTCCCGGTCCCTGAAAAATGCTTGCTATTATGCTCGAAATTGCCCCTGATGAGGTTCCCGCCACTCCGACCAATCCTCCAAATCTGCCGGCGCCCATTATATTATTTGCCACCTCTAAAACATTACGTCCTTGTACCTGGTTGAAGCTGTCTCCCAGATTCACACCTGGTATAGTTTTGAAGACTTCGATCGAAAGAAAAGTTAAAATCCACATAAAATCTATAAGAAGACCGACTATGGCAAACGAAAAGGTAACAAGAATTATTCCGACAATTATCTTTGGGATCTGGTTTTCGACCGTCATTACAGTTCGCGGATCGATATGAATTCTGAACATAATTGCAAACCCTATAATTAAGAAAAGTATAATAAACAAAAGATAAGTTATATTTCTAAAAGCGATCCAGATATTCATTAAAGGAGTAAGACCTTGGAAACCAATCCCCGCTTCCTGCGCATAAGCATTCTTTGTGATTCCAAAATTTCCGGCCATATATCTGACAAAATCCGCAGTATGTAGCGGGGGATTATAGGTTATAGCTATTAAATTTCCCATCGCACCCAATGCTCCACCGTTTGATTCCACCGGGCCTATTTTGCCGTCGGAAATTCCTAGGCATTTCTGTGTGCGGTCAACTGCGTCAATCCCGGCCAACGCACAAGTCATCGATGACATTACTTCAAGCATCACGTTTTGAGTGTAGTAATGGAGATTTTGAGGCTGGGGAGCAGCGGTTTGAGCAAAAACAGGAGTGCTTTTAAAAACTAAAAAGAGAAACAAAAACGACAGAAAAACAATTACTTGGGCAGAGAATCTCATGTAATTTTAGTGTGCTTTATTGAGGCAAAAAAGTCAATCACCGAAAGGGGGAATTGTCAAATCTGCGGAGAGGGCGAGATTCGAACTCGCGGTTGCCTTACGGCAACATCCGCTTTCCAAGCGAACGCACTAGACCAACTATGCGACCTCTCCAAGGAAGATCATTCTATCAAAACTTTGGCTTCTTTCCAAACTTTTTTATCCGAGGGATAGGTTAGTTTTTGTTCAACATCGGAAGCCAAAATCCACTCGACAGCTTCCATTTCCTCGTCTCTTTTTCCAGTATCTTCTATAAATTCCATCAAAAAATAATAGACGGTTTTCTTAACCTTGTCATCTTTCCACACGAACCAGTAAGTGATCGGTTCTAAGGGCTTAATAATCTTAGCTTTTATTCCCGTTTCCTCTTCAACTTCCCTTACCGCTGTTTCTTCTTTTTTCTCGCCTTTTTTGTGGTCGCCAATAAGTCCTTTGGGAAAAACCCAACCGTGGTGTTGCGAGGCCTGGGCAACCAATATTTGCAAGTCGCCGTTTACTTTTCTGAATACTACTCCGCCTGCGGAAAACTCAAATCTCATAAGCAAAGCTTGCGATCTGACCGATCTAAATTTGGCGGAGAGGGTGAGATTCGAACTCACGGTTGGGTAACCCCAACAGCGGTTTTCGAAACCGCCGCACTAGTCCGCTATGCGACCTCTCCTTTGTGCGCTTGGTGAGAGTTGAACTCACAACCGTTGGATCCGCAATCCAATGCTCTATCCATTAAGCTACAAGCGCGTGAGGTAATTCTACTCGATTAGGAGGCTCTAAGCAACCTTAATTTCCGGGTTCCAGGGGAAAATTCCGCGAAAGCCAGTCTGCTGACCTTTCCATAAAAGTGGGTTGTATGGTTTCACGGTAGGGGAGATGGGGTAAAAGTGCGCTTTTTACGTGCTCCTTATCCAAATCACCCAGGGTAAGAGTGAGTTCTCCCGGGAAAAGCGCCCTCGTTCTAATGTGCAAAACCTCCACCCCGTTTCTATTTTTGAAGTAAAAGTCATAAAGCTCCATCCAAATATAGGAGTGGTCTTCGATTGTTATTCCTTCCGAGCTTATTCGGTATTGGAAGTTTTTAGGGGGGACCGAAGCAAGGACAAAGCTCATAAAAAGAAGCGAAATCACAACTGCCATTAGAGCCAATTGGGAAAAGAGGAAAAGGATTACTTCAACCAAAAGTGTTACTAAAATTGCGGTCAAATAGAACTGTTTGGTCCTCTTTTTGAATGGCCGGCCGGGCGCACTCCACGAAATAAGCGTGCGTACTTCATTTGGAGAATAATTATGTTCAAAATTTGAAAATTGAACTGGTTCAGAGGTATTCTTTGATTCGCCTATTGAATCAATTGCTTGGGTCTTTTTCTTTTGGACCATATAGCTCAACTTTATATCCTACCAAGAGCCAAGTCAAGCGGCGGAGAGAGTGAGATTCGAACTCACGAAGCCGAAAATCGACTTAGCGGTTTTCAAGACCGCCGCACTCGTCCACTATGCGATCTCTCCTCGTCAGTGGTTTATCTTGCGGAGAGGGTGAGATTCGAACTCACGCGAGCTTTTAACAGCTCAAGGGTTTAGCAAACCCTCGCAATGGACCATACTATGCGACCTCTCCAAGCTTTGTCATTCTATCACAACCCCGAGATTCCTACCAGCCTCCCAATACCATAAGTAACAGCCATGGCAAGTACTCCGCCTATCACAACTCGAATTATGGCTCTTGTAACATTAGCGCCTCCTATTCGTGCGCTAAAAATTCCCGTAAAAATAAGCGCGATCACGACCGAAACAAAAGTAATCGGAACCCTAATGTTTGCCGGTGGAATCGAAATTGCCAAAAGCGGAATAATTCCTCCGACGGCGAAAGATGAGGCAGAAGCCCAAGCGGCGTGCCAAGGATTGGTAAGATTTTCAGGATCAATATGGAGCTCGGCGTCAAAATGAGCCGCAATTGGGTCGTGTTTGGTAAGTTCCATCGCAACAATTTTAGCGGTTTTTTTAGATAAACCCTTGTTTTCATAAAGTCCTGTGAGCTCCTCAAGCTCTTTCTCAGGAAAATTCTTAAGCTCGAAGCGCTCTTTATCGAGTAAAGATTTTTCCATGTCTCTTGAAGACGAGACCGAAACGTATTCTCCAACAGCCATGGATATTGCTCCGGCTGTGATTCCTGCGATTCCCGCCGTGAGAATTGTTAAGAAAGAATCCGTTGCGCCCGCAACTCCAACGACAATACCTGCGTTTGAAACTATTCCGTCGTTTGCTCCCAAAACCGCAGCCCTCAGCCAATTTAGCCTCGATTCGTGTCTTGAGTGAAACTCCTTATAAGTAAGTTCTTTGGCCATGTCAGATATTATAAGAATAAATTTTGCCGGGAGTATGCTCAAAGCTCATCATTTCTTCAATCGTCAGGTTCTCGAAATATCTTCGCATGGGTCTTATAGAATTTCCGTGAGCCGATATTAAAATTACATCGTCCTTTTTTGCCTGGTCTTTTAAGTCAGAGAGAAAAGAAAGAACCCTTACTTCGACTTCTTTTATGCTTTCGCCGTTTGGTGGGGGAATATCGTAAGACCTATGCCAGACTTTAAAATCAGCAGGATCTTTTGCCTCCAGTTCCTCTTTTTTGGTCCCGGTAAGATCGCCGTAATCCCTTTCCTTAATTCTCGGATCGGTTATTATCTCAACATTTGGATGATAGCCGTTTAAGACTAACTCCAATGTATGTTTTGAACGTATTAAATCCGATTGATAAGCTCGGGTTACGCTCTCATTTTTTAGTTCTTCGCCGATTTTTTGAGCTTCTAAAATTCCTTCTTCGGTTAAGTCAACGTCTCTGTTTCCGGAAAAGATGCCCTCTTTGTTATCAGTAGTTTCACCGTGGCGGAAAATGAATACTTTTGCCATTTATGGTTCAATGATAGTGGATCAGTGAACAGATTTCTAGACATAGTATTTCCAAAGCGCTGTGTTTCCTGCAAAAAGGTTGGTTCTTAGGGGGTCGAGCTTACGTTTCTCCAAAAATTTTGGGAGAAAACACTCGCCGGGGATTTTTGGACCTCTTCGGCGCCATTCATTATTAAATTCTTCGTTCTGTCAAAAATTCTCATTTCGGCTATAACCGGCCTTGTCTTAGGCTGGAAAATATATAGATTCAAAACCGCAGAAATTGCAGCGGATGCAATATTAAAGAAATCAATTCCAAAGCCAAGCCAGGTGCCGTGAGTTAGAGAAGAAAATATCCCCGTTGTTAGGCTGCTTAATGCCGCAACAAAAACGATTGTATTTTCGGCTTTCTTAATTCTTCTTGAAACAAAGCGGCCTATTGCAACCCCTACTGCCATCCAAGAAATTAAATTGATTATGTAAAAGATAAAATGTAATGTCATTCCTGCCCTTTTCCTATATCCACCTTAAGGCTAAAGCGTAAGATAGAGTGACGATTTCCTTAAGATTCTTGTATGAGTTTGATATAGTGCGGTTGATTTTACTCCCTTCTTGGGGTAAAGTTCAAGTGTGAAGGTAATTAACAGAAAAGCACATTTTGAGTATGAGTTAACCGACAAATTTGAAGCCGGTATTAATTTGTATGGATTCGAGGTAAAAGCGGTAAAGCTTGGGCACGCTGATTTGTCTGGGTCATTCGTCAAAATAATCGGATCTGAAGCCTACATCGTTAATTCAAAAATTTTCCCTTATAAATTCGCCCAGAGCGAAGGATACGAAGAAGGAAGGACAAGAAAGCTTTTGCTCCACAAAAAAGAGATTGTTGGACTTAAAAGTAAAGCGGACGGAGAGGGGTTGGCAATCGTGCCAATTTCTATTTACACAACGGCAAAGGGCTTAATTAAGGTCGAATTAGCCTTGGGCAAGGGCAAGAAGAAGTGGGACAAAAGGGAGGCTATTAAAAAGAGGGAAATTCGCAAAAGCTTGAATAATGTGGTATAATTGCTCCATTCTTGGGGATGATTTGATTCGACAAGAATCGCACTTTAAAAACTGCAAGCCGGCTTTGACACGTAGCCGTAAAACATGAGTCAAAAATTAAAAGCTAGAGAGCAATCTCCAGCGTTTGCTTTTGCTTAATACTAGTAATTAGCAAACTGTTCTTTACATTCTTTCTCAGTGGAATGTTTTGAGCATAAACTTAGCTGAGACTAGGTAAGGATGGTTGGTTTTGTCCTTATTGAAATTATTGGACCTTAACTTTGCTTTTTCTCTTCGACTAGATAAGAGCAAGGGGATCAAAAATAGTCGAACAAGCTTGTAACAACAGTTTTGAAGAAGATTTTTGGACCCGAGTTCATAGCTCGGCATCTCCACACAAACCGCCTAAGTATTGAGGGCGGTTTTTTCGTGGGCTAGAGATCGAATTTGAAGAGTTTCGAACCGTTCAAAATAACTGCCTTTTTGTCTTTTTCGCGGACTTCAAGGTCTTTTGCGGTTTTAAAGATCGAAGACTGGTATTGGGAGACGTAATCTCCTTTTTTGTCGAAAACTACAATTCTTGAATTTCCGTTATCCAAAACATAAACATTGTCAGAATCTGCATTCGTGAAGATTCGGGTGGGGGAGGAAAAGCCTCGATCGAGACCTGATAGCTGGAAGCTGTCTGCCGAACCCCGGGTGAACTTTAATATAGTTCCATCTTTGAGAAGTATCCAAACCGACCCGTCGATTGCCATAGAAGTTGCGCTTGAAATGTCGGGATTTGTATCTTGGGCAAAATAAGTTGCCTTTACGTATTCCGAGGCTGTCGAGACGTATTTAAGAACCTGTTTGCTTGCTTTATTCAATATATAAATATTTCCAAAGTAAATTCCCAAGCCCCCAACATTTCCCCAATCTTTTTTTATGATTTGTTTGCCGTTTTTGTTGACACCGGAAGAGTCAAGTATATAAATATCGTTTCCGTCCTGTGCCGCATAATCCACGCTTGAGTTCAGTTCCGAAGAAAGAAGCAAAGAATCGCTCGTTTTAGCTTCAGTTGGATTTACCTGTTTTGCATTTGCCGTTCCCGAAATTTGATCGTTTACTTTATTTAATAAATCATCAACCTGTTTTCTCTCGGAGCTCCCTTTTGAAAACTTCGGTTCTCCCTCCAAAAGAAGTTTTTGGGCTGCGTAAAAACTGTCTCTTGCCAAGCTTTTGTTTAGATCCAGTAGGCTTTGTCCCTCGTCGTATTTTTTCTGGGCGGAAACGTAATATTGCTCAAAAAGGGCTTTTGTTTTTGTATCGTTTTGTCTTTTAACGGCTAAAAAAATAGAGATTAAGAAAACAAAGCCAATAAGAACGGCAATGGAAAGAAAGAGCCTTTTTGAATGGTCGACGGAACCGAGCCTAAACATCCTAATTCTGTCGGTTAGGATAGATGAATATTTATTTAAAAAATGCGGAACGGCAAAGTTAATTCTTCTTTGGGTCTGTTCTTCTTCGGGTAGGGTAGGAACGACCAAGGTTTCTTCTTCCTTTTTATATTCAACGACGATTGCCGAGGCTGCCCCTTCTTCTTTTTCGTGGACCATAGGAGCCAAATTCTCGGTTATTTCCGCAAACTGTCCTTGCAATGATTGGGATAGTACGTTTGTGTCGACAATTTCGGAAAACTTTTTGGTTTCAAGGATTACGTGGTCCCCGTCTTCCAAGAATCCGGAGCCGGTCGAAAGCTCATTTTCCGAGCTTAAAACCTCGCCAATTTTGCCGCTTCTTTTGATAAGAATTTTTCCTCCGCCTTTTACGAAAACATAAAGTATATTTCCGACAACCGCTCCGATTGCAAAAGAAGAAACAACGTCGGTTGGAACTTTATCCAAGGATTTTTCGACTGCTTTTTTGACCGTCTCGAGAGTTTTGTGTTCGATCGTAAAAAACTCGGCTTCTAGATTCTCAATTGTTTCTTTTCCCAGAGTGCTTAGGATGTTTTCGTCTGCTTCACCTTCTTTTTCCAAAGACAAAACCGCAAAAAGCCTGCCGGCATTATAAGCCTGTGACCATGAAGCTGGGTTAGATGTTGCAACAATTTTCGCTACTCCAAGATTTTTTTCCACATCTAAATCGAGTATAGCACTATCAAAAGAAATCTAAACTTAGTGTTCTGGCTCGATATTATATAACGGCCCGACAATTTGTATTTTTGCGGGAGCACGCAGATTAAAGTAGGACTTAAAATCTGAGCCCACGAAAGTTGCTGTCCTATTTCCGGAAACGTTGACTGAATTAACTCGACCTCCTCCAAAATCCGCCGATACAGATATCGAAGAAACAGAATTAAACGGAGTAATATTTCGGTTTTGAAGCTCCTGTTTCACTCTCCCCGCATCCCAAGTGTCGGTTCCTGCAGGATTGGCTCGGTCCACTTGGTAAAGGTGCTCTTTAGTTGAGGAATCAGCTTGCACTAAAAGTAAGACATTTATGATATCTGCAAATTCGTCGTTTGTAAGCCAAGCTGTGTTGTTGTAATTGCTCCTTGAACCCCAATCACAATAAAACAAAGGAGAACCTTTATCATAGGCATTGTTGGTAAGATCTGAAAAACTCGAAATAGGCCCCGACGCATCCTGAGCTTCTTTTGTCCAACTCGTCGAACTCCAGCCAATATCACCCGATGAGAAAACGTAACCTCCGTGAGTTGATGAGAACCAAGCTTTAATAGCGCTTCCTCCCTGAACCATAACCTGCCCTGCCGTATCTTTGACCGCCTGGCACCACCCATCGCAAGGGCTATCGTGCGGAGTGAGTTTAACTTCCTGACAATGTTGGTCAGCACATATTGGAGATGATCCGTTATTGGTATAAGCTAAAACATATGATCTTGCTGCAATGGCTTGAGCCCTAAGTGCTTCAGTTGGCCAGCTTGCTGAAACCTCATAAATATGTTGTAGATAAGTTTCAAGATCCCAAGTTTGATTTACGCTTTCGCCGTAATCATTATTCCCACTAACTGTAATATTAGGATTGCCTAAATTTCCCATTTGGAAATTTGCATAATAAGCATTCAAAATGTCGGGATACTTCTGGCCTGCTTCCGCTCTTCCTTTTGCTCCATATTGGTTTAAACCGACTCTGTTCGGAACTCCGTATGTAAAAGCACCAAAGCCATTGCTGAAGGGTGCGAGCTTCCCAATATCGCTTGAACACCCGCCGGCCATGCTCGCATACAAGGATATTCCTAAGTCGGATAGTCTTTGGCCCAAAACCTGCTGCTGAATCGCAGAAAGCTGAGCGATTTGTGAAGATAAATTCGCTTGATAAGCTTTTGCTCCTGAAACTATCTTGTCCAATTTTGAAGATTGGTCATCCAAATTAGCCTTGAGGGATGTAAGTTGCGCTTCTTCACTTTCCAAACTCTTTTTTTGGGTCTCTAAATCCGTTAAAAGCAAAGCGAAATTTACAACAATTTCTCTGTCGTGGCTTATTATTGCCTGCTGGAAAGAAAGGCTTCTCAAAAAATCTTCTACGTTTTTACTTGAGATAAACATTGTTAGGGGAGATACTCCAGACTGCTTCTTATAAATATCTTGAATAGCGGTATTCAATATTTCAGTTTTTGCGGTTAGGTCTTTATATCCTTTGTCTATATTTTGTCTTTTGATAACAAGATCCCCCTCTATTGCGGAAAGCCTATCTTTGATTCCTTTTATCTCTGTTTGCAGCGCATTTAACTGTGATTCCAAGGGTCTTGTCGCGTTTAAAGATGAGTCTAGGGCGCTTGTTAATTGTTTGAGGCAGAAATCAATCTGCGGAGGAGGCCATGTGTGTGGATCTGTAGAACATTGATCATTCTGGGCATTGGAAATTTTAGTTCCTAGGAAAAATGAAGAAGCAATAAGTAGGAGAATTAGGGCAATTTTTTTCATCGAAAGTAAGGATCATTCTACCCTAAAAATGATGCATTGACAAATGTACTTTAGCTTGGCTATACTCGACATATTCTAATGGACGACAAATTAGAGGAAAAAAAGGACGAAGACACAACCCTTGGCGAAGCGTCTCCAATCCAACCAGAAACTAACCCAGAACCTCAAACTCAAACACCACCTGAAAATGAAACAGAAGGAGAACCTTACCCGGACAAAAATCCATACATAAACACGACCTCTCCATATACAACTTCCGGAATGCCGTCAAAAAGAAGAAACCCAAAGAAATTGCTCTTAATTTTGGGAGCAATAGTCGTTCTTTTATTGCTGGGAAATTTTGTGAGAGGGAAAATTTTCAAAAGTTCTCCTGCCGCGACACCAACGCCAACTCCTGTTGCGACTGAAACTCCAAGCCCATCGCCGGAAGAATCAAGTTCTCCGTCCGCAAGTCCTACAGCGACTCCAAAAGCTGCTGTTAACTCGGTTGACAAGGCAAGCGGTCTGGATAGGGCAAACCTTTCGGTTGCTATCCAAAATGGAAGCGGGGAATCTGGAGTTGCCGGGACAGCTTCAACTTTTCTAACTGGCCTTGGCTACAACGTGACTTCAACAGGAAATGCGGATAACTTTAACTTTACAGGAGTTACGGTCCAAGTAAAAAGTTCAAAATCAGATTTTCTCTCACTTCTTAAAAAAGATTTAAGTACAAAATACACGGTCTCCTCGGCGACATCCGATTTGTCCGCCACATCCTCTGCCGACGCCCTGGTCATTATCGGAAAGTAGGGTTTTATGTATTATTCTTACCCATGTTCTTATTGCTCGAAGATATTTTATACGTTTAATGATTCCAGAGAAGATGCTGCCAAGAAGTTATTTTTCGGAATTAAGGAGCACTTGGTTTCTTATGGAGAAGATCCAAAGGAACATAGGTTTGACGATTATCCCGAGATTGATATAAACATGATTTACGCTTCTTTGTCTGAATCCATTGTCCGTCCGGTCGGAGCGTACGAACTTTAAATCCCTTGTGGTATCATAAATTCATGGAGTTTGATGTCGTAACCGTAGGCGGAGCAACTGTTGATCTATTTCTTCTGATCGATCCTACAAACCCAAGTTTTAAATACAATAAAGACACTAACGAGGTTTCCTTTAGCCTTGGGGAAAAGGTAATCCTTGATAATGCAAAAATTTTAACCGGGGGTAATGCGGGGAACGTCGCTATCGGCCTCAGAAAATTGGGCTTTAAGACCGCACTTGTTGCAGAAATAGGAAGCGATGAATTTTCCGAAAATGTGCTCTTCACTCTTAAAAAAGAAGGAGTAGATACCTCTTTTGTTAAAAAGGGAACGGGAGATACGTCTTTTTCCGTAATTCTAAATTACAAAGAAGATAGGACTATTTTTACCAGAAAGGTAGAAAAAGATCACGATTTCTCTTTCGATCAAATTGTGACAAAATGGGTTTACCTGACTTCCTTAGGGAATAAGTGGGAAGACGTTTACGAAAGAGTTTCTTACTTTGTAGATTCAAAAAAAATAAAACTCGCATTTAACCCGGGCGGAGCGCAAATCGAAAAGGGGATTACGGGGATTTCTTTCCTTTTAAAGCAAACTGAAGTTTTTATTGTCAATAAAGAAGAAGCGGTAAAATTAGTCGGCGAAAAAGAAATAAAGGATTTACTTTTCGAATTGAAAAAACAAGGTCCAAAAATCGTTGTAATAACAGACGGCAAAAACGGATCGTTTGCAATTGACGATAAGGGAGAAGTTATTCACGAGGAGGCTTTAAGAGTCAGGGTAATTTCTAAAACCGGAGCGGGGGACGCATATTCCAGCGGTTTTCTTGGAGCCTTAATTTACGATAAACCTATAAAAGAAGCGATGGGCTGGGGGACCAAAAACGCCGCTTCGGAACTAAGAAGAGTTGGAGCAAATTCCGGAACCATGACCCTAGAACAAATACAAAAATGACAAATCAAGAGAAAGCAAGAGAGCTTTGGGAAAGAACGAAAAAAGAAAAGTTCGCGGTAGGAGCTTTTAACATAGATAATCAGGAGACTCTTATTGCTCTGGCCAAAGCTGCAAAAGCAAAAAAAAGCCCGGTATTGGTTGAATTGAGCCAGTCGGAGATCGATCTAATCGGACTTAGTAACGCCCGTAGCATGGTGGATAATTACAAAAAAGAATATGGGATTGAAATGTATCTTAATCTCGATCATTCTCCTTCGGTTGAAGCTGCAAAACTAGGAGTTGATGCTGGTTTTGAGTTTATCCATATTGATCTTTCCCAAGCTAAAAAAGACGCTACAGACCAGGAAATAATCGAAGCAACTCGCCAAGTCGTTGAATACGCTAAGAAAACAGGGGCTTTGGTCGAAAGCGAACCTCACTATTTTGGAGGAAGTTCAAACCTTCATAAAGAAGAAATAGACTACGAAGAGATTAAGAAAACTTTTAGTACTCCCGAGGGGGCTAAAGAGTTTGTCGATGCGACCGGGATAGATACCTTTGCAGCAGCCATTGGAAATCTTCATGGTAAATACCCTGTGCCAAAAATTTTAGATATAAACCTTCTGAGGAGGGTTAGGGAAGCGATTTCATGTGCGATAAGCTTACACGGGGGATCAGATACCCCAGCGGAATATTTTAAACAGGCGGTTGATGTGGGTGTTTCTAAGGTAAATATAAATTCCGACATACGTTTTGCTTATCGCTCAGTGCTCGAAAACGAACTGGCCGATAATCCGGACGAATATGCTGTAGCGAAGCTTGAAGGGCCGGTTATGGACGTAGTCCAAAAAATTGTTGAAACAAAAATCGATATGTTTGGATCAGCAGGAAAATCCCTATGAAAATATATTTAGCTTCGGATCACGCAGGATTTGACCTAAAAGAATCGGTCAAAAGTTATTTGAGTTCAAAAAAACTCGAGGTTGAAGACTGCGGAAATTATCAGAAAATAGAAGACGACGATTATCCCGATTGGATTTCCAAAGCTGCTGATAAAGTTTCAATTGAGCCAGGTTCGGTAGGAATTGTATTTGGAAAATCAGGTGAGGGGGAGGCGATTGTTGCCAACAAATTCAAAAACATCAGGGCGGTTATCGGTTTCAACGTGGAAAATGTCCGCTTGACTCGCGAACACAACGATGCAAATATCCTTTGTTTGGGCTCTCAATTTATAAGCCCTGAACTAGCAAGAGAACTGGTTGATATATTCCTGAATACCAGTTTTTCAAATGAAGAAAGGCATGTTAGAAGAATTAATAAAATAAGTGCAATTGAACAAAAATGATCACTCCTAGTACTCATTACGTAATTCCTGCCCTTTTAGAGAGGGATTGGGAGGAAATTGAGAAAAAATTGGAAGTTATAAAGACATTTAGCGACAAAGTCCACATAGATGTTTTGGACATAGGGTTTGACCCCGAACCATTCTCAAAGTATAAAGATCAACTATTTTTGGAAGCCCATTTAATGACGGATGAGCCTGTTAATTCCCTCAAAACTTTTTATCGTGCGGGTTTTAAAAGATTTATAGGACACGCTGAGAAGATATCTGACCAGGCGGTGTTTGTTGCAAGGGGAGAACTTTATGGAGAGGTAGGACTTGCCTTGGATTTGGAAAGCCCGATAGATTTAATTAAAGTTCCCTTTGAGGATTTGGATTTTGTTTCGGTAATGAGTGTAAAGGCTGGAAAACAAGGACAAGAATTAGATCAGAGTTCACTTGAAAAAATAGAATCAATAAGATCAAAAACAGACCTTCCGATTGAAGTGGACGGCGGAATTAATGATCAGACTTTAAGGTTAGCAAAAGAGGCCGGCGCGAATTATTTTGTTGCAGGAAGTTTTATACTAAATAATCCAAGCCCTAAAGAAGCCTTCCAAAAATTAGAAGCCTTGGCGATTAGTTAGCCCTTGCCTCTTTATTGTCAGGTGATGGGGAGGGGACAATGGGGGTACAATTTACTGAATTCTCCGTTCCCTTTATAAAGTATTCGGCTCTTCCGAGGCACTGTTTTTGGATCACGTTGTCTGGTTTCTGAATTTTTTGGTTTCCCGTTTTTGAAAGAAGCATTGTCATTAGGTTATGCCAAATAGGGGCAGCACCCGTAATTCCTGAAGCAATTCCCGACATCGGTTGGTTGTCGTTATTTCCTACCCAAACAGCAGTGAGGATACTGGGAGTATAGCCTATTGTCCAGTTGTCTCTGAAACTATCCGATGTTCCGGTCTTTACGGAAACGTCGTGTCCAGGAATTGTAAGAGGTGTATTTGTCCCAAACTCCATAACCCTTGCCCCTTCATCGGATAGAATGCTCGAGATTATAAAAGCAATTCCTTGATCCATGACCCTGCTTTTTATAGGCTTTTTTTCATAGATAGTGTTTCCTTGAGAGTCGGAAATTTTGAGAATCGGATCAAGATCCACTCTTTCCCCTAAGTTTGCAAAAGTTCCGTAAGCCTCGGCCATGTCCGTCATTTTGACCTCCGCCGCCCCAAGAGTCACGGCAAGACCGTATTTCCCCGGGTTATCCCAAGTTGTAATCCCCATGTTTTTTGCCAGATTTATCATGGTTGGAACTCCGATATTTTGAAGAGTTTTTACGGCAGGGATATTTATCGAGTTTCCCAGAGCAACTCTAAGGCTTACATTTCCATGGAATTTACCATCGTAATTAACTGGGACATAGGGAGTAATTCCGTTTCCCTGGCCAAACGCTGTAGGAGTATCGGGAATAATCGTTGCCGCCGTGTAACCTTTAGAAAGGGCCGCGGCATAAGTTATCGGCTTAACGGACGATCCGGGTTGTCGGGGTGATACTGTTACGTTAACTTTTCCAAAATCCGGATTTTCGTAATCCTTGCTTCCGACCATGGCCAAAATGTCGCCGTTCTTAGGATTCGTTATTAAAGCGGCACCGTTGGTTAAGTTATAAACCGCATCCTTGTCCACCTCGTCTCTAACTATCTGCTCAGCGTTTTCCTGAAGTTTCAAATCCAAAGAAGTTGTAACAGACAATCCTCCCTTTTCTACCATCGCAAGACCGTATTTATTTATTAGATAATCCTTTACATAGAAAACGAAATGGGGCGAATGAATTGGAGATTGAGGAGGAAGAAAAGTAAGCTCTTCGCTTTCGGCAGATTGTTCTTCATCTTTGCTTATATAACCTAGATCAACCATCCTTCTTAGAACTTCTTTTTGTCTTTCCTTCCAAAGACCTGGGTTATCCCCATAAGGATAATAGGTGGTTGGGGCTTTAGTCAGCCCAGCCAAAAAAGCAGATTGTGCAAGGTCCAACTCCGAAACATCTTTTCCGAAATAAGTTTGCGAAGCCGCTTCCACCCCCCAGGAGGTTCCTCCATAAGAAACTTGGTTAAAGTACATTGTTAAGATCTGGTCCTTGGTAAAAATCCTCTCGGACCAGAAAGCAAGAATCACTTCTTTTATTTTTCTTGAAAGGCTCTGCTCCGGAGTAAGGAGGGTGGATTTTATGAGCTGTTGTGTAATTGTTGACCCTCCTTGTAAGGGTTTGCCTTGAATGTTGCCTATCGCAGCCCTGACAATTGCGGCGATGTCAAAACCGGGATTTCTATAAAAATCTTTATCCTCGATTGCAATCGTTGCATTAATAAGGTCTTTAGGAATAAGGGGGAGGGAAACCAGAGTTCTATTTTGATTGGCATAAATTTGGTAAAGCAGGATTCCATTGCGGTCGTAAATTTTGGTTGTTTGAGAGATATCCCGTAAAGCTAAAATTCTTGGGTTTGGAAGATTCTGGAGGAATATTAAAAACAAAAGTGGGATATAAATTAAAACAAACGAGAAAAATGACCCGAGCATAAAGTATTTGAATTTCACAAAATGCGGGACCGGCCCCGGGAAAATAGACACAACTTTTGGTACAGTTCTCTTGATTCTTCTTTTTCTTTTTAGGCTGGGAAATCCAATTTTTATTTTTCTTATCTTTTTAAACGTGTTTTTTTCAAATTTGGCGAGGGTTTTAACCAGTGTCTCACCGGCGAAAAGCACAAAGTCGCCTATCTTAATCAGAAACCATAAAAGTAGTACTATAAGATCAACTACCAGCCTCATATTGCCTTGAAAGGGGATTACCAAGCGAATTATATATCAGCTTTGTGATAATGCAAGGAGCATTCTGGCGATCTTCGATCTGGAGAAAGCAAGAAGCATTTTAATGAGGTGAAGGACTTGGTGAAGGAGAAGGGGTCGGGGTGGGACACGTTACACAAAATCTTTCTCCAGTAGGATCGGTTACCACATTCTCTTGTTTTAGTTCAATATTGGTATCTTGAACACCGGGAGCCGGAATATTGTGAGAGTCTTTATTGACCCAGACGTTTTGCATCTCGGTTGTATATCTTGCCAACGTTGATTCGGTCCCCGATACAAAATATTCTAGTCTTGTCTGACAAGGGCTGCCTGCAGTCGGTGTAAGGCCAGTTATTTGGCAGACCTCTTTTGTAATAATATCGGCGGGTCTTGGGTAAGTTTCGATTGGTTTATCGGCTAAAAGATACGCCATTATAT
>DASRFS010000029.1:0-3966 GCA_035651435.1 Patescibacteria group bacterium
TTCACAGCCTGTCTCAACAGATCCTTCTATTTTGGCAAGACTTGATGATCTTTCCTCGAGGCTTTCGTTTCTTGAGAAGTCTGCTTCCGTTTCTGCTGTCCTTTCAAGTTCGACTTCGCCTTCCTCAACGTCTTCGGCGTCGTTTGACGATCTTACTGTAAGCAAAAAACTGACAACGAATGATTTGGGGATAACGGGAAATGTATCGGCGGGTCTCCTTTCAATCATAGGCTTGGAACCCACTCTAAATGCATCAACTGTGAACACTTTATCCGGGGATTTGTATATCCAAAATTTCGCAGTTGCGGGTGTTAATTTCTTAAATGGGAAGGTTTTGATAGATAAAACAGGAGATGTTACGGTTCAGAACAAAATTACTGCTCAGAAAGTAGAGGCTAGTGAATTTAGTACAAATAAGGCTGCGGGAAGCTCGGTTTTGCCTGCCAATACTGCAAGTGTGGACGTAACAGCGCCTAATGCTAACTCAACTGCAAGAATTTTAATTACTCCAACATCTCTTACTGATAAAGTGCTGACGGTTACAAAAAAAACGGATGGAAAGTTTACTGTTTCGGTAAAACAAACTGATCCAGTGGATATTAATTTTGACTGGTTTGTTTTGAACCAGTAGCGTCCGAGTATCCCTACCCAGATTCGAACTGGGAATCTCCCCGTTAGGAGTGGGGTGCTCTATCCAATTGAGCTATAGGGACAAATTTTTCGATAACAGCTTTATTTATTCCAAAAATCTTTTTTAATAAATCTCCGCCCTTCAAAACTCTTACTCTACACATCCCGTATTCTAATTTACCCTTTTTCTTGCCTTGCAAGATACTAACTCCAATAAATTTCTCTTTTGGTATGTTAACTACTTCTGCCCAAAAATTCAAGCATTTTTCTCTATCCAAATCTTCATACAATCGCAGACTTATGCGTAATTGATCGTCTGTTAACCCAAAAATCTGTCTAAGTCCATTAATAAAGATTTTAATAAGCTCAGGATCGGTATTAGATAATCCAAAATCTTTTTTGCTTCCTTCTGCCCAGTAAAGAGCAGAAAGAAATAACAATTTTTCCTTTCTCGAAAGCTCACCTACCAATGTTTTACCTTCTTCGAAAGCATGAGTTTCTTTTAGGAGTCTCCTTCTTCGGCTCCCGCCTCTTTTAATTGACCACTCGCTTAAAAATTCAGGCAGGATTTGCACATTTTTTATGTGCCTAAAGACTGTTGTTCTAGGTATTTTGAGCTCAAAACTAATTTCAGGAAGGCTGTATCCTTGGCTTCTTAAAAATTCAATTTTTTTAATAGTTTTTGAGCTTAATTTTCTTTTCACTACAACCTAATTTTAATTTAGAGAAAATACTTTGTCAATCTAGGAAAAGCTTGCTTTGTCCAATTATTTTGGAGTAGAATATGTTTTAATTCGGGGTGTAGTTCATCGGTAGAACGCTCGGTTCGGGACCGAGAGGCAGAAGGTCCAATTCCTTTCACCCCGACTCAAATGACAAAAAACGAACTTATCAAATTTTTAATTCTCCGAAGTATCGGAAACTTCTTGGTTCTTTTCGCAATCTATGGAATCTTGTCGACTTTTGGTCCTGCGCTTTACTACGAATTTCAATACAGAATTATTCAAGCAAGGGGAGTCCATTACACTATCCCACAAACCCCAGCATCAATAACCCAACCCAATCCAACGCCAACTTCTAATTTTGCAAATGTTCTGTCCGGTCCAACCGAACAAATTTTAACACCTTCCGATACAGATTTTAGTATTTTGATACCTAAAATAGGGGCTTCCGCAAAGGTTTTCCCCAACGTTGACCCGAACAACCAAGACCAATTCCTGCCTATTTTGCAGCAGGGAATTGCCCATGCTAAAGGAACCGTTTTCCCGGGGGTCCCCGGCAATACTTATCTTTTCGCCCATTCAACAGACAACTTTTGGGATGTGGGAAGATACAACGCTGTATTTTATCTTCTAAAAGATTTGGCAGTAGGGGACGATGTTGTCGTTTTCTTTGAGGGAAAGAGATACGATTACAAAGTTTATGATACAAAAATAGTAGATGACTCGGACGTTTCCTACATTGTTCATAGCCAGGATCCGAATTCTCCTCAAAGGCTTATCCTTCAAACCTGCTGGCCGCCGGGAACTTCGTGGAAGAGGCTACTTGTTCTTGCCCAACCGAAGTAACTAACCTTATTTGAGAACTATAGTGTAAAGGTTAGGGGCGATTGTTGGGTTTCCTAAGTTTGTTAGTATAACTATTTTTGAGGAATCGGGCCATGGAAAAGCATAACTGTCTTCAAAAGGCCCTGCGTAAATGGTCGTTCTATTCCCTCCGTCATATTCCATAATGTCGATTTTTTGGTCGGCTACGTAGATAAGATGGTCAGCATCCGGGAAAAAATGAAGATTTTGTGGCTGTTTTACATCGACTTTGTAATTTTGGTCCTGTTTTACATCGTAGACGTAAATTCCTCCCTTATCCAATTTTCTCTGTTCCGGAGATGTATTGGTTCCGATTAGCCTTGGATTTATGACAATAGGAAGCTGAGCGGAAGTAGACGCTTGATAAATAACCTTGCTGTTATCAAGCGACCACTCCAAGACTTTAAAGTTATCTTGGATTAGTTTTCGAAGTTCTTTGGTAAGGGAGTCCATTATAGCCTTCTCGCGGTCAGATTTTTCCTTGTTCCAAGAAAAATCAACGCTTGCCAATGTCGCGGTAACGTCTCTGGGGCTTGCGTTAAAAGTTCTTGAATCCAAAAGATATGAAGTTTGAGCAGAGGTCGTTGCTATTAATTCCGATCCGTCGGGGGAGAAAGAAAAGTTTGAATTGCTGAATTGGTCGGCGGTGTCATCGGTTATTTGTTGGGATGAACTTTGGAGGGTTAGGATTGGCCTCGTTGATAGGTCCAGAATATAAATTCCGTTTTTCCTTGCGGATTGTGAAGCTTCAGCGTAAGCAAGACGAGTTCCCGATGGATCAAGGATTGGTTTTCTTACTCCGCTGTTTGTTATGCTTTCAAGTTTTGGCGCCGTGGGGAAGAGGAGTGCGTCAGTTTTAGCTACGACTTCCTTCTGAATCTTAATCTTCTTCTCCCATGGAAAATAACCGTCTTTGAAAATTCTAATCGTATAGTCTCCGGGCGAAAGATTAATAGTATTATCGGTGGCTGTTGTAAGGTGTCCGTTGACGAAAACCTGAGCTCCATCAGGCTTACTGGTAACAACCAGGAGCCCTGTACCTAGAAAATCCGGTTTTCCTCCATTAAAGTTAAATCTGTAGCCTCGCCCGTAGGAAACCAGCCCGATTGTAGCGATTAGGAGAAACGTCGCGATCGAAATACTAAAGATAAGCTGTCTTCTCATTGCTTGGTTTGGATTGTACTCCATACAAATACTTCTTGCAAGAAATCTCAAACTGTGTTTTAATTCTTAACGAAGCTAGTCGTTAATTTTGATACATTAATATACTAGTTTGATGATGTTATCGAAGAGAATAGGGATCGATTTAGGTACTGCTAACACTCTTGTTTATGTAGTTGGACAGGGTATTGTACTAAATGAACCCACCGTAGTTGCCGTTACAGCAGAAGACAATAGGGTGGTTGCTGTTGGAAAAGAAGCAAAAGAAATGCTAGGCCGAACCCCGGGAAATATCATAGCTTTGCGTCCCCTTCGAGACGGAGTCATAGCCGATTACACCATAACCGAGGCTATGCTTTCTTACTTCATAGATAAAGCAGCCGGAAAATCACGCTTTTTTAAACCTGAAGTCATGGTTTGCATTCCGTCAGGAGTAACCCAAGTCGAAAGAAGGGCGGTTTTGGATGCAACGATGTCTGCTGGAGCAAAAGTTGCCTACCTCATAGAAGAGCCTTTGGCTGCGGCAATCGGAGCAAAAGTCCCAATTGCCCAGGCTGCAGGGCACATGGTTGTTGATATCGGCGGCGGA
>DASRFS010000030.1:0-5240 GCA_035651435.1 Patescibacteria group bacterium
AATTAACCCATTCAGTTGTATTTATGGAAGCCTTTTTTATTCGGGTGTGAGGAGGTGTTTCGGTAAGCCCGCAAAGAATCACCTTCTCGGCCGCGACCGCGTCCGCGAGTCTAAAAATTGCTCCAACATTATAGGTATCCAAAACGCTGTCCAAAATAATATAGATGGGATTTCTTTTTATTTCAGAACGCTCTTCAACAGTTGATTTAGTTGTTCGAAGTTGAGCTGCCCCTAATTTCATGAAGTAATTCTATCACGAGGTTAATGTCCGCTGCCACTACCTTCAGTTTCTCCACCGCCAGATCCACCTGACGAACCCGACCCGCCACCAGACGAACCTCCTTCAGATGACCCGGATCCCCCGTTGCTAGTGGAATTTGGCTGGGGGGAAGAAGAAGGAACACTCGTTGATTGAAGCTGGATAAGATTTCTTTGGAAATTAGCAAAGTTTACCGTTGCTTCCTGTGAATTTTTAATAGCTTCTCTTGCTTGTTCAGCTGCCTTTTTTTGAGCGTCAAGTATTTTTTCCTGTTTTTCTTTTTCTTGCTCTAAAAGCTTTTCCTGAACTTTTCTAAGCTGCGGGTTTCCGCTTTTTTCTATAGCAAGCTTAAGCGCTTCCTCTCTTCTTTCAAGTGCTTTAATAGCAGAGTCAGACGCTTCTTTTTGTAAAGCATCAAGGTTTCTTTGCAGAAGAACTGCCGAAGAAGAAGCTGTAGCTACTTGTCTGGTTATTTTTCTTTCCAAATCGTTTTTAATTTCATTTTCCATTTGATCCGGCGGCAAAGCATCATCCACCGCAGCTTTGCTTTCAAATATAGATTCTTGCGCTTGCGCTACTTGAAGCTGTAACGACCCGTGGGCCTGACTTTCAAGCTGGTCCAAAGCCTTTTGCTTCAGCTTAATATTGCTATTCAGGTCCTCTGCCAAATTAGTAACATTTTTACCTGCAAATTGCGCTTTTGCTAGTTGGTCTGAGGCTTGCAGTAAGTTGTCCGAAACTCCCGCAAGGGCCACGGATGCTGCCCTGGCATCGTTCTTGGCAAGCATGAATCTAAGCTCTGCCAATCTTTCACCGGCTATTTGCTCATTAACCTTTGCCTTGTCTTCAGGTGAAAAAGCAAATGCAAGACGGATAGATTGCTTAAGTTGATCAAGAAAAAAGAAAGGGCTGTCGGGTAGAATTAATCCAGGACCTTCTATAGTTGGGGAAATTTGAGGAAGGGCGGACGTGGTTGCGACACCCAAGACATCCTCAGCCATTCCCGCAAAAGTTGGTTTTGCCGATATAAGAAAGAATAAAAAGAGAATAAGAAATACTTTTTTCATTATTTACCCTTTTGAGGACCTTTATTAGGCCCTGCGGTTTTGCCCCCTCCGGAGCTTCCGCCAGAAGTTGAGCTCGAGCCTGAGTTTGCTCCCCCCGGGTTTGAGGATCCTCGTCCAGCTACTGGGGCATTTGAGGACACCGATGATTTTACAACAATTGCCGATTGAATTCCGACTCCGGTTGTTTTCCCGGGATCGAACGAAGATGCTTTACCCCAATTCCTGTTAAACGAATCACAAACTTCTCTTGTCGCATCAAAATGTTTCTTGTCCGGGCCAACGCAATCACCAAGGGGCGAACCTTTTTCAAGACTTGCAACAATGACTTGAGATATATCAGATGACGCGGTTGCTCCTATTACAATTGGAGATGGGGCTTTTTTCTTCCAATCAATGTTGAACTTATCGCAAACTTCCTTTGCAGCCTTGAAAATCTTCTTGTCCGGGCCAACGCAATCAGTTAGAGGAGATCCGTTAGCTTCTGCTTGCGCAATAACAACCGACAATGGAGTGGTTGAGGCAAGTGGACTGGCTTTTCCTACCTCGAAGGATGTAGTTTTCTTTCCCCAGGCCTTATTAAAAGTATCGCAAACAGTCTGGGTAGCTTGGAAATGTTTCCCATCCGGTCCTACACAGTCCCCTAAGGGCTGACTTGTGCTTGATGAAATTACATCATTTATATTAACGGGTGCAGCAAATACACTGGATTGGAACACCAAAAATAAAAGTCCAGCGAGAAAAACAGGCAGGATTTTCCTCATTACTTTAATTATTGGACTATATTTTTTTATTTGTCAAGTCTGGTGTTAGAGCGAAGCTCGCAACGAAATATTATAAGCAGAGCTTTTAACATTTTGTTATACTAATTTCTATGACCGCAACTTCCCACGCGTTAATAGGAACAATAATTGCAGCAAAAGTAGGTAATCCGGCGCTTGCTATCCCCCTTGCCCTAGCCTCACATTTTGCTGCGGACATGGTTCCCCACTGGGATGTTGCGACAAATAGCAAAGACAAGGGCACAAAGAGGGTGCTTATCGATGCGACGTTAGACGTCATTGTGGGATTTCTCCTCTCCTACTCTCTAATTGTTCTAGTTTTTCCCCACACCAATTTAATCTACGCTTTTTTCTTAATCATAATCGCCCAGCTTCCGGACTGGTTTTTTTGTCCATACTACTTTTTTAACCTTCAGTGGAAGATTTCCAGGTGGGCTTATAATTTTGGCAAAAGGACAAATATGGAGCTGGACAAACCTTGGGGAATCATTAGCCAGATCGCCGTTATTTCGCTTCTTGTATATCTTGCGAAGAATTTTTGATATCCGAGATTTTCCAGGCTGCAAAGTCGCATTTTGGGTAGTTTGAACACCCGTAAAACCTTCTTCCCTTCTTTGTTTTTTTGATTATAATTTTCCCACCGTCTTTAGGACAAGTGAGGGTAGTTTCTTCTACGAAAGGCTTAGTAAAGTCACATTTAGGGAAAGTTGAACACGACAGAAACTTACCAAAACGTCCGATCCTTACAACAAGCGTTCCTTCTTTACATTTTGGGCAGATTTCGCCGGTGTCTTCGACCTCGATTTTTACCCTTTTTGCGTCTTCGACTTTTTCCAGAATCTTTTCAAATGGATCGTAAAAACTTTTAATCATAGGAACCCACGGCTTACCCTCATTTGCAATTTGATCCAAATTGTCCTCCATTTCCGCAGTAAAGGGGATGTCGTCGATTGTTGAAAAATTCTCAACCAAAAAGTCGTTTACGGCATTCCCAACTGTCGTTGGCTTAAACCTTCCCTCTTCCCGATCCACGTACTGTCTATAAGTAATCGTTTCTATAATCGAGGCGTAAGTAGAAGGTCTTCCAATTCCTCTTTCTTCCAAAGTTGCAATCAGTGAGGCATCGTTGTAGCGGGGCGGCGGCGGGGTTTCGTGCTCTACTTCCTGTGAATTTCCAAACTCCAAGGATTCGTTAACAACAAAATCGGGCAAAAGGTTATCGTTTAGAGCCTGGGGATTTGCCTTCAGAAACCCATCGAAAATTAGAATCGACCCTGTTGCTTTTAAAGTAAAACTTCTCGAATTCGAAGCCTTGACCAAAACCGTGGTTGATTCCGTTATTGCGTCTTCCATCTGTGAAGAAATCGCTCGGCGGAAAATTAAATCATAAAGTTTTGCGCTGTCCCTTGCAAAAGCACCCGCAACTGAGGCTTCTTGAGCATTAACATTCGTGGGCCTAATTGCTTCGTGCGCTTCTTGTGCTAATTTCTGTTTGACTTTATAAAAACGAGGCGCCTGTGGAATGTATTTGTCGCCAAAATTCTTTTTAACGTAGCTTCTGATTCCATCAATTGCCGCCGTGCTAATAACAACCGAGTCTGTCCTATGGTATGTAATATGTCCTTCTTCATAGAGCTTTTGGGCAATACTCATGGTTCTTTTTCCAGAAAATCCAAAGCGCCTTGAAGCTTCCTGCTGGAGAGTCGAAGTTGTAAAAGGCGGAAGAGGACTCCTCTTTGCTTCTCTTTTTGTAATATCCGAAACTACAAATTTTGAATCCCCGAGTTCAAGATTTATCTTTTTTGCGTCTTCGAGTGACTTGATAGACGTTTTGGAAACGTTATATTCGCCATCGTAAAGGCTAAAATTCCCCTTCTCTTCTATCTTTTGTCCATCAATTTCCGAAAGTTCGAAATTGGTTTCCTTTTTGCCTTTTTTAAATAATTGAACAGTGATGGTCCAATATTTTTCCTTTTTGAATTTTTCAATTTCTCTTTCCCTTTCGACAATGAGCCTTAAAGCCACGGATTGAACTCTACCCGCGGAAAGTCCTCTGCGAACTTTTTTCCAAAGAAGAGGCGAAAGCTTGTAGCCAACGAGCCTATCTAGAACCCTTCGGGCTGTCTGTGCGTCAACTAGGTTTCTGTCGATGCCTCGAGGATTTTTAAGAGCTTCGCTTATCGCGGTCTCCGTTATTTCATGGAAAACTATCCTCCGGAAATTTTTTCCGCCCAAAGCTTCTTCTATATTTGCCGCAATAGCCTCGCCCTCGCGGTCAGGGTCGGTTGCGAGGATAATATTATCGGCTTCTTTAACGGACTTTTTAATGTCCGAAAGAATATTTGACTTATCTTTCACGAGCTCAAGAGTAGGTTTAAAATCGTGTTCGACGTCCACTCCGAGAGTACTTTTGGGCAAGTCCATAATATGTCCCATCGAGGCTTTGATCGTATAATCTTTGCCCAAGAATTTTGAGATTGTCCTCGCCTTTGTAGGGCTTTCAACTATTACTAAGTTTTTCATTTGAACATTCTGCCTACATTGTACAGGAGTTGTCAAGAAGAAAAATATCCGCCGGATAAACTTTTCACCATTCCCTTTACTTCCATAATAGACAAAATTGATCCTAATTTTGACGAGTCGATCTTGGATTTGCGGACAATTTCATCAAAATGCAATGGCTCGTTTTCTAAAATCCTGAGAATCGAAATTTCGTCTTTTGACCCGCCAGGCCTTGAAGAACTGGGTTTTTTTGGTCATTTTTTATTTTTAGTGAACTCAATATATCCTCTGCCGAGATCACCAGCTTTGCACCTTTTGAGATAAGTTTGAACGGACTTTTGGAGAGAGTTGAAGCTATAGGTCCGCCGCTTTTGAGAATACTATATATATAAGCCTTCATTTTCCAAGGGTGTCGGGCAGTCAACTCCGTAACCCAAAAAAGCTATTGTTTTTCCTCCGGCGGAGATAGCCGAGCGGTGTGCTTGGGCGTCCACACCAAGCGCCATTCCCGAAACAATCGTAAACTTATAGGATAGTTCGGAAGCTAAGATTTCTGTTACTTCCCTGCCATAGTTTGTTATTCTTCGGGTACCGACAATTCCAAAACTCGGCGAGTTAAAATCAGTGTTCCCC
>DASRFS010000031.1:0-3347 GCA_035651435.1 Patescibacteria group bacterium
AAGAAGTTAAGAAACTGGTCGACTTCCTAAAGAGCAAAAACCCGCCGGTTGAATACACGGAAGAAGTAACTGCTGAACCCATGATTCTTAAAAAAGGAAATGCACCGATGTCCTCCGACGGTCGCGATCCTTTATTTGCGGAAGCGGTTAGAATTGTTTGCCAATATGATAGGGCTTCGGCATCTTTGCTCCAAAGAAGACTTTCGATCGGATACTCAAGAGCGGCGAGAGTTTTGGACCAGCTGGAGGGTGAGGGAGTTGTAGGACATGCGGAAGGAAGTAAACCAAGAGATGTTCTGGTAAAAGATCCCGAAGAATTTATAAATAATTTAGAGAGCGGAAATTAGTTCTTAGCGGATCGCTTCGTCTCTTGACTATCTCCAGCAACTGTACTTAATCAGCAATTTGTTCTAACATAATATTTGTTCTAAAATCTACACGATGGCATCTGGATTCGAGATACGTCTCGAGCCAAAGCTCACCGCTTGCCAGAAATTATGATAAAAGTTGGACAGAGATTATCGGAAGAAAGAAAAAGGAAAAAGTTAACGATTCAGGATGTTTCCGATGCGACTAAAATTAGGAAAAATTTCCTGGAAGCGATTGAAAACGGAGAGTACGGAAAACTTCCATCGGCAACGGTCGCGCACGGATTTGTAAGAAATTACACGATGTTTTTGGGGCTTCCCGAAAAAGAGGTAATGGCGCTTTTCAGGAGAGAGTACGATGAGGATAAAATTTACAAGGTTTTGCCGGAAGGTTTTTCCAGAGCGGATTTTCCTGTAACAAGAACCAGAAATTCCAAGTTTTTTCTAATCGCCGCATTGTTTGTGGTTTTGCTTGGATTTATATTCCTACAGTATAAAGATGCAATCCTTTCTCCGGGCGTTTCCGTTGATACTCCAAAACAAAATGAAATTCTTTATTCGACAACAATTACGGTTTCGGGAAAGACGAATCCCGAAAATGTAGTTTACGTTGACAGTTTCCCCGTTTCGGTAGACGAATTTGGAAATTTTAAGAAAATTATTTCTGTTTTTTCAGGTAAAAACATAATTAAAATACGGGTCATAAATAAATTCAATAAAGTCACAGAAGTTGAAAGAGAGGTCGAAGTTAGGGCTTCTTCCTGATATTATATTGGTATGGATTTTTCTCAGATACTTTTAATAATAATTATCGTAGTCTTAACGCTAATCCTAACGATCTTGGGTATCCAGGTATTTTTTATCCTGCGAGATCTTAGAAAAATTACTTCGACAACAAATAAAGTCTTAACGGATGTTAAGTCCGGGACAAATGTAGCTAAAATATTAGGAACTCTACTTGCAGTTTTTGGCGGAAAAAAAGTTGGAAGGACTTTTGTAGATTTAATGGGCCAGAAAGAAAAACCAACTAGAATTTATTCGGAAACTGAGAAAAAACCACTGAGAAGATTCTTCAGAAGACGCTAGTCTAAAGACCGTATTTTTGAATATTTGCCTGATGTTCTTCGATCGTTGCCGCATAGTGATTTTTCCCTGTTTTGTCGGAGATGTAGTATAAGTAATTTGTTTGTGTGGGATTTAGGGCTGCTTTTAAAGCGGCTAAGCCCGGATTTGCAATTGGTGTTGGAGGAAGACCCGAGTGGGTGTATGTATTATAAGGCGAATTGACTTTAAGATCGTCGGTTGTAAGATTTTTCTTCCACCATCTTTTCTCATCGCTTTGATAGCCCAATACGTACTGAACCGTTGCGTCTATATCGAGTTTCATTCCTATGTCCAGCCTATTGTGGATAACGGAGGAAACTAACGGTCTGTCATCAGGAAGTTTTGCTTCTCTTTCGACTAAAGAAGCGATTGTTACGATTTGGTTTTTATCCATTCCCTTTGTATCTAAAGTTGCGTATTTTGCATCAAAATTATTTTTAAGAATAGAAATTATGGAATTGAGAGTTGCCGTTTTTGGAATTAAATAAGTATCCGGAAAAAGATATCCCTCGTTTTGTTCTAGCTGATCTCTCCAAGATTCCTGGAAAGAAGGGAGCTCTTTTTTTAAAACGTCTGCAATTTCCTGCGCTCTGAATCCCTCCGGAATAGTTATCCAAACATCGTTTGTCGAAGTAGTTAGAGCTTTTACAAGTTGCGAAGCATTCATCGAAGGAGAGAGTCTGTGATCTCCGGCCTGAATTTTATTTTCAACTCCCATTGTCTTGACCAAAACAAAGAAGGCGATTCTGTCTTTTATTAAACCTGCGTTTTTGAGGTTATTTGCCATTCCCCGAATCGACTGTCCTTTACCTATGACGAAGGTTTTTTGTGTTTTGTCAGCCAGGTTAACCGCTGCGGTGCCGTTTATCCACCAAACGGTCGTTAGGGCACCTAGTACTAAGAGGACTATAAAAGCGATCGATAATCTTCTCATTTATCTGAAATCAAATAAGGGAAAGTTCCTCAAGGACTCTTTCGCTTCTTTCAGATTATACACATTTTCGCTATAAAAAGTACATATTACGTCTCCCCGCAGTATTTCCTCACCCATTTTTTTATTTAGAAAAATTCCCGACTTTTTCTGGTCTGGAGCTCCCAGGAGCCTTGCTATATAGGTAATATTTTTGCTATTCATACTTTTTATCTCACACGCCTTTGGAGCAGTGTATTCAAAACTATATTTTGCTGGCTTTAGAAATTCGCTGTCGATTTTTGGATTTCCTCCCTGGGCTTTTATTATTTCCTGCATTTTTTTGAAAGCCCTTCCGGATTTTAAGATTTCGGTTGCCCAGCCAAAGGCGTTTCCGTAGTTTTTTGTTACGTATTCTTTTATATGTTTTGGAGAATCGTCAAGGCAAAGGTCCAAAAGGTTCGCGGATAAATCTAGGCTTCGTACTTCCAAATCCAAATCCCTCTCTTTTTTTTGCTGGAGGACCCTAAGGGCAGACCTGGTCTCAAGAACCGGCCCGATTCCACGGCCCGCCGGTTCGTCGGTTTTGTGCATGAGAACTCTTATTTTGATATTAAATTTTTCGGCTAAGTACTCGAATTTTTTCTTTAAGACTTCCGCTTCGCTTACAGTGTGGACTTTGACCATTGCTCCGTAAGGAAGGTCGATAACAACGTGGTTTGACCCAAATGCAATTTTCTTTGCCATTATCGAAACGAGAATCTTGTCGTAAGATTCATAAAGAAGCGGTTTTTCAACCTGTATTAAGAGGTCGTCGGCGGGTGCAATATTCACAGATCCTCCCCAGACTATACAGGCGTTTGTCTTTTTAACTACTTGGTAAATTTTCTCTTTGGACAAAAGAACAGGTGCCAGTATTTCCATGTCATCGGCCGTTCCGTCGGGAGTTGTTATGGCGCGGCTTG
>DASRFS010000032.1:0-9818 GCA_035651435.1 Patescibacteria group bacterium
AAACCTGCTTTCCGAAAAACTCAAAATTCCCTATCTTTCCACGGGGCACATCTTTAGGGAAATGGCTAAGGAAAAAACTCAACAGGGCAGATATATAAAAGAAACTCTCAACGCCGGCTTCCTCATTCCGGACGGAAAAACTATAGAGATTGTAAACGAATATTTATCTAAACCTGAATATGAAAATGGTTATATTCTTGATGGGTTTCCAAGAACCTTAGCCCAGGCAGAAGCCTTTAAAGAGAGTATTACCAAAGTCTTTTATATAAAATTGTCCGATGAAGAAGCGCTAAAGAGAATTAGCGGAAGAAAAGATCAAGGCAGAGAAGACGATACTCTTAATGCTTTGAAAAGGAGAATTGAATCATTTCATAGGTTTACTGAACCAGTCATAGACTTTTATAGGAAGAAAAATATCCTTGTCGAAATCAACGGACTAAATAGCATAGAAGAGATAGAGAAAGAAATATTATCAAATTTAGAATGAAAGGATTTGCAATAGCAATAGACGGACCGGTAGCTGCAGGAAAAGGTACTATTGCTCCGCTTCTCGCCAAAAAATTATCGGGCTTTTATCTTTATACAGGAGCTATGTATAGGTGTTTGGCGCTTTTGGCTATAAAGAAAAATGTAGATCTATCCGATAAGACTTCTATTTTAGGAATTTTACCCGAGGTAAAAGTTGAATTCATAAACGACGGAGTTTTTTTAAACGGGGAGGACGTAACTTTTGATATCAAACAACAAAATGTTGCCAATGCTTCGTCAAGGTTAGCCGTAATCCCGGAAGTTCGTCATCATATGGTTAAGCTGCAGCAAGACATCGCAAAAAGAGCAATTGAAGAAGGAAAAATTGTTGTTGCCGAGGGAAGAGATACGGCAACCAGAGTTTTTCCGGAAGCGAGACTAAAAGTTTTTCTTACTGCTACGGCAGAAGAACGTGCTAAAAGAAGGCTAGAGCAGCTAAAAATGATGGGAGTTGTTGCAGATTTAGAAACTGTTCTGGACGGAGTTAAAAAAAGAGATGAAACAGATACTCAAAGAGAAACAGACCCTTTAGTTAAAAATCCCCAAGAACATGGTTACTTTGTATTGGATAATACAAATTTAACGGAAGCTCAAACTCTGGAAGCTATAGAGAGTCAGATTAAATGATTCACTTCAAAACGCCGCTTGAAATAGAAAAGATGGAAAAAGGGGGAAAAATTCTCTCGGATGTTTTGTTTGCGGTTATAGATAATATTAAACCGGGAGTATCAGAAAGAGAGCTAGACGATTTAGCTGAAAGACTTATCTTGGAAAAGGGGGGAGAGCCAGGATTTAAAAGAGTCAACGGATACAAAAATACAATCTGTGTATCGACAAACGACGTGGTCGTCCACGGAATCCCGGGAGATTACAGAATAAAACAGGGAGATGTAGTCGGAATTGATTGTGGAGTTTTTTATGAGGGGTTAAATACCGATATGTCCGAAACAATTCTGGTTGGAGAAGATTCCAAAATCGAAAAATTTCTAGTGACAGGAAAAAGAGCTCTTGAAGAAGCAATTAAGGTTGCAAAAGAAGGAAATAGAATTGGGGATATTTCAAAAACCATTCAGGATATCGTTGAAAAAGAGGCCGGATATTCAGTGGTTCGCTCTTTGATAGGGCACGGAGTCGGTAAAAAGTTGCACGAAGAGCCGGAAGTGCCTGGATTTTTGAATGAACCAATAGCCGAAACGCCTATTTTAAAAGAGGGAATGACAATTGCAATAGAAGTAATCTATAACATGGGTGGGAGGGATGTAGAGCTAATGAAGGACGGTTGGACAATAAGAACGAAAGACAAAAGTTTATCCGGGGTGTTTGAACGGACTGTTGCGATTACAAGCTCAGAACCTTTGATTTTAACGCCGGAAAGTGCTAAAATCTAGAACACAATCCGGATTTACCGCGATTGTTTTTTGTACATGGCCCATCAGGGATCAACAGAGGTAGAAGGAAAAGTTCTTGAGTCTTTACCAAATACTCTTTTTAGGGTAGAGCTCCCGGATGGAAATATAATTCTATGCCATCTTTCCGGGAAAATGCGAATGCATTTTATTAAAATTCTACCGGGAGACAGGGTAAGAATTGAAATGACGCCTTACGACAAAACCAAAGGAAGGATTACGTTTAGACTATGAAAGTACAAGCTAGCATCGGACCAAGATGCGTTAAATGCAAGATCATAAAAAGAAAAGGAGTTTTGCGAGTTGTTTGTGAGAATCCAAGGCACAAACAAAGACAGGGTTAATATTTAATATGCGTATTTCGGGAGTAACATTACAAGATGAAAAAAGGGTGGACGTTGCGCTCACTTATCTTTATGGTGTAGGAAGAAGCAACGTTCAGGAAATTTTAAAGAAGGCGAAGATTGAGCCTTCTAAAAGAGTAAAAACACTTTCGGAAGAAGAACAAAAAACAATCCAGAAGGCTTTGGAAGATTACCATATCGAAGGAGACCTAAGAGTTGAGGTTTCGGATAATATAAAGAGATTAAGAGAAATCCTCTCTTATAGAGGTGTAAGGCACATGAAGAACTTGCCTGTTCGGGGACAGCGAACAAGGTCTAATGCAAGAACAAAACGAGGCAAGAGAGTGACAATTGGTGCCATCAAGAAAGAAGACGCAATCAAAATGGGTATAGTAAAAGAAGAAGCGGGAACGGAGGCAAAAAAGTAATTTGCTGAATAAATATGGCAGAAGAAAAAAAACCAACAACTAAATCAAAGAAAGCGGCGGGAGTAAAAGTTTCCGAGCATGGAAGAGTCTACGTTTCGGCAACTTTTAATAATACGTTGGTTACAATAACAAACGATAAAGGGGATGCAATTGCTTCAAGTTCCTCCGGGGCAGCAGGATTTAAGGGAACAAGAAGATCCACACCGTTTGCCGCAACATCGGCTGTTGAAATGGCCGTCAAAAAAGCTGCAGAAAAAGGATTAAAAATGGTGGATGTATATATAAAAGGACCCGGATCTGGAAGGGATGCGAGTCTTCGTGCAATAAAAGCAGGAGGACTATCTATTGCTTTGATAGCAGATATAACGCCCATTCCGCACAACGGGCCAAGGGCAAAGAAAAAGAGGAGAATGTAGATATTATGGCAAGATATACTGGACCAAAACATAGGTTAGCAAGAAGAGTAGGCGTCAATATTTTGGACAAGACATCCAATTCGTTGGCGAGAAGACTTAGCGTTCCTCCTGGAATCCACGGAAGAAAAAGAAAAAGGAGACTTTCCGAATTCGGTCAACAGCTAATGGAAAAACAGAAGGCAAAGTTTACGTACGGAATAATGGAAAAACAATTTAAAAATTTGGTTGAGAAAGTTTCTAAAAGAAAAGGAGACACACAAGAATTTATGATTTCTCTTTTGGAAAGAAGGCTCGACAACATGGTTTATAGACTTGGATTTGCCAAAACAAGAAATATGGCAAGACAGTTAGTCTCCCACGGACACGTACTCGTGAATGGCAAGAAAACTAGCATTCCCTCTTATGAAGTTTCCGAAGGCGACATAATTACCTTATCTAAAAGCGCACAGGGCAATGTGGGAGTTTTAAATGCATTAAAAGAAGAGAAAGAGCTCTTACCCTTCGTAAAAAGAGAAGGACTGACTGGAAAACTTTTAAGACACCCAAAGGGTGGAGATTTGCAAATGCCTTTTAACTTAAGACAAATTATTGAATATTACTCTAGGTAATGGTAGAATAAGAATTCTTAAAAGAATTCTTGCGGAAACAAGTTTCCTAAAGAAGCTTTTTTTATATGGCAGAACCAACGTTTAAAATTAAAGAAGGAAAACAGGAAGAAAATTTTGGAGAGTTCATAATCGAACCGCTTGAGCCGGGATATGGCCACACATTGGGAAATTCGCTAAGACGGGTACTCATGGTTGCAATTCCGGGAGCTGCGGTCACATCGGTAAAAATTTCCGGAGTCAAGCATAAATTCTCGACCATCCCCGGATTTAAAGAAAATGTCGTAGACCTTCTTCTTAATATAAAAGAATTAAACTTCAAACTTGATGGAGAGAAACAAAATGCAACAGTAAAACTCTCCGTTAAAGGACCCAAGGAAATAAAGGCATCGGATTTAGAATTACCCGATGGAGTGGAAGTTATAAATAAGGATCAGCCACTCGGAACATTGGGTGACAAAAAAGGAAAACTGGACATGGAGCTTACGGTTGAAAAAGGATTTGGATATTCTTTGGCAGAAGACAGAAAAGCCGGATCATTGGGAGTTTTACCAACTGACGCGGTCTTTACGCCAATAAGGAGAGTCTCGTATGAGATCTCGGCGACTCGTGTAGGGAGACAAACAAATCTAGACAGACTTACCCTTTCTGTATGGACCAATGGAGTCATAAAACCAAGAGAAGCCTTGGATACAGCAGCAAAAATACTTTCGTCATACTTTTCCCAAATATATCAACCAAAAGAAACAGAAGCAGTTGAAACAACTCCGGTAGCAGGAGGAATCTCGGAAGCAACCTCAAGACTTACAATCGACGAATTAGACTTACCTACAAGGATCTACAATAGTCTTCGAAACGGTGGAATCGAAACAATCGGAGATCTTCTTAATACCCCAAGAAAAGATTTAATCTCCATGAGAAACATGGGAGCAAAATCGATAGCGGTGGTTGAAGACAAACTCAAGGAAAAGGGAATTTCTTTGACTCTCTAAACTACTTCTTCTCCTTATGAAAAAAAATGTTTACGGCAAAAAGTTTGGTCGCGATACCAACGAAAGACGGGCTCTTTTTAAGGGCTTGATGTCATCGCTGGTTTTAAACGAACGAATCCAAACAACCGAAGCAAAAGCTAAGGCTATTAAAAGTTCTACGGAAAAAGCAGTAACAAGAGCAAAAAAGAGTGGAGATATTGCAAGAAGGCTGTTGGGCGATATGTTCAACTCTGCCGCAATGGATAAGTTAATAAATGACATTGCGCCAAGATTTAAAAATAGAAATGGTGGGTACACGAGAATCATAAGAGTCGGGAGAAGATTTGGAGATAATGCGATGGAAGTTGTGATGGAATGGACAGAAGGGAACGCCGTAAAGACCGCTGGCCCTTTACCGATTGCGAGAGCCACTCGCCCATCTAAAACTAAAACAACAAAAGTCGCTCGTTCGCTAAGTGAACGTCGACCACGAACAAGTTCAAAAACAGCCGGCAAAAGTCCATCGGCTAAGAAAGGGAAAAAGAAATGACAGATTCAACAAAAGAAAAAGACATTAAGAGAGAGTGGCACTTAATTGATGCCAAGGACAAAATTTTGGGAAGAATTTCAAGCGAAATTGCCGAGCTTCTTATGGGAAAAAGTAAGCCATATTTTGTAAGGAATTTAGATTGCGGAGATTTTGTTGTCGTAACTAATGCAAAAGAAGTAAAAGTTACGGGGAAAAAGGAAACTCTAAAAAAATATTACAGATACTCAGGATACCCTGGAGGCTTTAAGGCAGAGGCACTTGGAGATTTAAGAAAAAGAAGGCCGGAAGAGATTATAAGACGGGCAGTCTCTGGAATGTTGCCCCAGAATAGGCTAAAGAGTAAAATGCTAAAGAGACTTTTGATTTTCAAGGACGCAAATCATGGTTATCAGGAAAAGTTCAAAGCCCAATAAAATCATGGCAGAAGCAAAAAAAGAATTCATATTCGCAAAAGGAAAAAGAAGAGAATCAGTTGCAAGAGTCAGGCTTTATCAGTCGGCTCGAGAAGTTCCTTTTGGAACGGAAACAATTAAAAAAGGAGATATTCTTGTAAACGGTAAGAAAATCGCAGACTATTTTTTTGGTAAAGTTTCACAAGCAGTTTATTCTAAACCTCTCATAGCAACAAATACGCTGGAAAAATACATAATCACAGTAAAAGCAGACGGTGGAGGAAACCAGGGACAACTAGAAGCAGTCGTCCATGGAATTTCAAGAGCTCTTTCGAAATTGGATCCGAAAAACCGCGCAATTCTTAAAAAGGCAGGATTTTTAACAAGAGACCCAAGAACAAGGGAAAGAAGGAAAGTCGGAATGGGCGGAAAATCAAGACGCAAGAAACAGTCTCCAAAGAGGTAATCAATTCTCCTTAATCCACTCGAGGTATTTTTTAGTTACTGAACTTGGTTCAATAGCAATTATTTCAGGAGTTTCATAGCTGTGATGTTCTAAGATAAACTTTTCAACTTCTTCGAAATCCTTATTCGTTTTCATAATCATTAAGATTTCATTCGCCTCTTCAATCTTTCCTTTCCACCAATAAGCAGATTCAATAGAAGTTAAGTTATAACATGCAATTAATTTTTTATTCAGCAATTCTTTTCCAACCTTGCGTGCTTCCTCTTTGTTTGGAAATGTAGATAAGATTAATATCATCCCCGGTGTTTGAAGAATTCTACTTGGCGAAGTCTTTTTACAGCCTCATCGCGGGTTTTGTAAGGGCCTCCCAAATTTCTTCGGGTTTTCTTGGATAAAACGAAATATCCTGCTTTTCTTTTTACGATCACAATTGAGCTAATTGTAATTCAATGTGATAAAATGTCAAGACTACGGGGAGTAGTTTACCGGTAGAATGCGCGGCTGGGGGCCGTGTGGACCGGGTTCGATTCCCGGCTCCCCGACACTTTTGATCTCTTGCATTTTCGTATTTTTTTCTCTAAACTTCTAATAGTAAAAAATAAAGTACTTGAAAGTGAGCGATAGCGAATATTTCAAGGCATCTTTATAAATTTAAAACCAATGAAAAGAGGAAGGCCAGCAAAATCAGCTAAACCCCAAAAACCTCCGGTTAAATCATTTAACGGCGAGAAAAAATCTCCGACAACCAACGGTGAATCCCCAAAACTGGAAGCAGTTAGAATGGCAATGGAGCAAATCGAAAAACAATACGGCCGAGGTTCGATTATGAGGCTGGGAGAAACCCAGGATAAGTTCGATATCTCGGTTATCTCCACAGGCTCGCTTCCTGTTGATCTGGCGCTTGGAGTGGGTGGAGTGCCAAGGGGTAGAATCGTCGAAATCTACGGTCCCGAGGCCTCCGGAAAGACAACGCTTTCTCTTTCGATTATTGCCCAGGCGCAAAAACATGGCGGCGTTGCAGCATTTATAGATGCCGAACATGCTCTGGACCCCTTATGGGCGGAAAAAATCGGAGTAAAGCTAGATGAGCTTTTAATTTCCCAACCCGACACCGGCGAACAGGCATTGGAAATCACAGAAAGTCTTATTCGAAGTGGTGGAGTGGATGTTTTGGTTATAGATTCTGTTGCCGCTTTAGTTCCGAGGGCGGAGATCGAAGGAGAAATGGGAGATGCGATGATTGGACTCCAGGCCCGCCTAATGTCGCAAGCCCTTAGGAAACTAACGGGAGTAATTTCCAAGAGTAAAACGGTCGCAATATTTACAAATCAGCTTAGGCAAAAAATAGGAGTAATGTTTGGAAACCCAGAGACTACAACCGGAGGATTAGCTCTCAAATTCTATGCATCTATGAGGATGGATGTTAGAAAAATTGAGACAATTAAAGAAGGAGATAAAGCAGTAGGCTCAAGGCACAGAGTAAAAGTTGTTAAGAATAAAGTCTCGGCTCCATTTAGAATTGCCGAATTTGAAGTCTATAACACGGGCATTTCACGAGAAGGCGGAATAATGGACGTAGGGCTTGAAATGGGAATAATCGATAAATCGGGAGCGTTCTTTAAATTCGAAGATTTAATGATTGGCCAAGGAAGGCAAGCGTCGATGGATTTCCTAAAGGAAAACACAGACGTTGCCCGAAAAATAACCGATGCGATTATAAAAATGCACAAATCCGGAGTAGCCCCCGTAAAAATAGGTGTTGAGGCCTAATGGATTTTGATAGGTTATACGAAAAGGCACTAAAATTTCTCTCCTTTCGCCCCAGATCAGAAAAAGAAATAAGGGACAATTTAAAAAAGAAAAAAGCTCCCGATTCAACGGTCGATTTAATAATTAAAAAATTAAGAGACCAGAAATTCCTAAATGATAAAGAGTTCACAAAATGGTGGATTGAGCAGCGAACCATTGTTAAACCGACAGGAGTAAGAATTATAAGAATTGAGCTCCAGCGAAAAGGAATAGATAAGGAGATGATGCAGGAGGTTTTAGAGGACTCTAGTGACATAGTTCATAACGAGCTTGATATGGCTCGGAATTTAGTTGCTCGAAAGTTCAAAAAATACAAAGGTATGGAAAGACAAGAAGTTTACCGAAAACTCGGCGGATTTCTTTCAAGACGCGGTTTTGACTACGACACGATTAAAAAAGCAATTGACGAGATACTCCGAAAGGAGTAAAATCTAAAATCAGAAGACAACGTTTTCCGAAGTTCATATGAAAGCAAAGTTTGTCCTCACAGGTTCAAATTTAATTTAAGCTTCCCAAGCTTCGGATTTTCGTGGTCTTCAGAGGAATATATAAAGACGCCTTGAATGCTCGCGGGGCTCGCGTTCAAGTACTTTGTAATTTTAATAAATTAAAATTATGGCACAAAATGATTTAATAGCGCTTGAGAAAAAACTTCTTGAAAAACAAGAGAAGCTTGAGCACGAAGAAGAAAAAATTAAAAAACTCGCTGGTGAATACGAAGAAAAGCTCGAAAAAGTATCAGGAATAACTAGGGACGAAGCAAAAAAAGAGCTTTTAAGCGAAGTCGAGCAAAAGGAAGCAAAAGAAGTTGCCCGCATTATAAAGGAAGCCGAAGAAGAGGCAAAGAGAACCGCGGAGAAAAAATCCCAGGAAATCTTAGTTGATGCAATGCGTCACGGCGCCGTTAAATACATCGCAGAGTACACGGTTTCGACGGTCAGAATAGAAAATGAAGATATCAAGGGACGAATAATTGGAAAAGAAGGAAGAAACATAAGAGCATTCGAACAGGCGACCGGGGTTGATGTAGATTTGGACGAAGAAGGCATTATTAGGCTTTCTTCTTTCGACCAAGTAAGACGCGAGATTGCAAGAAGATCTCTTGAAAAACTCATAAAGGATACTAGAATTCAGCCTTTTAGAATCGAAGAAATTGTACAAGAAACAAAAAAAGAAGTCGACAAAATAATGCTTGAAGAAGGAGAGAAACTTGCCCATGAGGTTGGAGTTTTTAACTTGCCGGCAGAACTTTTATCTATTTTGGGGAGATTTAAATTTAGAACTTCTTACGGGCAGAATCTAATCCTTCATACGCTTGAAGAAACAAAAATTGCACTACATATTTCGGAAGAAGTTGGAGCAAATACAAATATAGTTAGACTTGGTTGCCTCTTCCATGATATTGGAAAGGTGGTCGAAGGCGAGGGAAGTCACGTAAAGTTGGGAGTTGAACTTCTTAAGAGGTTTAACATGCCGGAGCAAGTTATAAACTGCGTTGCCGAACACCATGAAGATAAACCATTTTCGTCCATGGAATCAATCATCGTTTATATAGGAGATGCAATTTCCGGAGCAAGGCCAGGGGCAAGATATGAAGATGTTGAAGAATATGCAAATAGGTTAACCGATATGGAAGAAATCGCCAAAAAATATGAAGGAGTTCAGGATGCTTATGCATTTGAGGCAGGCCGAGAACTTAGAGTAATAATAGACCCCGGCAAATTAGACGATTCACAGACAACACTTCTTGCACAAAAGATTAGAGAAGAAGTTTCAAGATCCCTTGCAGTTCCGGGAGAAGTAAAAGTCACAGCAATTAGGGAATTCCGCGCAGTTACTTCCTCTGAGTGAATTTGATATATTGACAGTCCTCCGTTTTCATTGTATTGTAGACCTAAACTAA
>DASRFS010000033.1:0-12718 GCA_035651435.1 Patescibacteria group bacterium
TTGCGAGAGAACTAAAAGTTTGTCCGAAACAGCTCCGTTTATAGCTTCAAGAGAGCCTTGGGAATCCGCGCAAATTATTACCCTTAGCATGTCCGCAGTCTCGGGAATTTGCGGCTTTTCCGCCTCTTTAGGTTTTTGAACTTCCTCTTCGCCTTTTTTGAAAACTATCGATCCAACCTCGGGTGTAGTTTGGAAACCCAAGATTTCAACCGCGTCGCCTTGTACTGCTTCCTTAAGCTGTTTTCCCTTATCGTCCATAAGGGTTCTTGCTCTTCCGATAATCGTGCCTGTAGTTATCTCGTCCCGCACCGATATTTTTCCCGACTTCACGATAAGGGTCGCCTTGGGACCTGCCCTGTGATCAAGCTTTGATTCAATGATTACCCCTTTGAACTTTTCCGAAGCCGAAGCTTTAGCCTGCATATCCCAAACCAACAGGATTAAATCCAAAAGCTCTTTTATATTAGCTCCGGTTTTTGAAGAAACCTCGATAAAGGGAACGTCTCCTCCTTGCCCTTCGAGCATTACTTCCTCTTTTAGAAGCTGGCCCTTAACCTTTTCGAGATTTTTTTCCGGTACGTCCGACTTTGTCAAAACAACAATATAGGGAATTTTTGCCTCTTTTAAAGTTTTTATGCTTTCCCTTGTCTGGGGCATTACTCCGTCAACGCTTGACACAACCAAGAGACCGATATCTGCAACCGAGGCCCCGCGACCCCTCATTTTCATAAAAGCTTCGTGGCCCGGAGTGTCGATGAAGGTTATTTTTCGATTTTGGACTTGTACTTGGGAAGCTCCGATTTTTTGGGTTATTCCTCCGTGCTCCCTTGCAACCACGTTGGTTTTTCGGATTGCGTCTAAAAGCGAGGTCTTGCCGTGGTCAACGTGGCCAAGAACTGTTACGACCGGAACAGTTGAGTTAGTATCTGATAATTTCTTTTCCTTTTTTGCCATAATTTTAAAGACAAGTTTCCCATATTAGCTGGTCTTGTCCGTACTATTTGTTTCGTCTGTTTGATCTTTGTCCGCCGTCTCTTCGACCGGGCCTTCCTGAGTTTGAGGCTCCGCTTCTTCTTTTGGTAATTTTGAATCGTCCGCCAGAAGTTCTTCGGGCTTTTCATCTGTCGGTGGAGGTGTCGGCGCTGCTTGAACAGGCTCCGGCTGTGTTTGAACGCCAGATGGTGTTTCGTCTGTTGCCTCTTCGACTTTTACAACTTCAGCAACAGCCTCTGCCTTAACCTCCTCGATAGGTTTTGGCTCGGGTCTAGGTGTCGGAGGTAAATCCGGATCTTCTTCGATTTCAATCCTATAACCGGTCAATTTGGAAGCTAATCTTACATTTTGTCCATCTTTTCCAATCGCCAAGGAAAGCTCGTCTCCTGCTACCTTTACGTTTGCCGTTTTTTTGTCCTCGTCGATTTCGACTTTTACCTGTTTTGCTGGAGAAAGCGAAGCCGCAACATAACCCTTGGGGTCATCGTGCCACTGGATTATATCGATTTTCTCAAGTCCCCCAAACTCTTGGATTATGGCTTGAACACGTACTCCCTTTTGACCAACGCAGCTTCCGACCGGATCAATTCCCGATTGGTTTGAATAAACCGCAACTTTGCTTCGGTTTCCCGGCTCTCTTACAATTGCTTTTATTTCGACAGATCCCTGGGAAACTTCCGGCACTTCTCGTTTGAAAAGCCCTTCCAAAAGTCCGTTGTGTGTTCTTGAAACATAAATTTCTTCTCCCTTTAATCCTTCTTTTATTTCCAAAAGGTAGACAACAATTCGCTGATTAAGGTGGTATCTTTCGTTTGGAATTTGGTCCTGAGGAAGCATTATTGCTTCGGTTTTCCCTACATCAATAATAATATTTGGGCCTGCAAATCTTAAGACCATTCCGTTAACGATGGTTCCGATTCTAAGTCTGTAGTCGGATAGGATTGCTTCTTTTTCCTTTTCTCGGATTTTTTGCAAGATAACCTGTTTTGCAGTTTGTGCCGCGATTCTTCCAAATCCCGGAGGCGTTACGTCTTTTCCGTCGTGGAGTATTTTAGCTTCACCCGTGTTTGAGTTTAATTCCGCCGTAAATTCTTCGATTGTCGCTTCGGGATGGTCTTTTCTGTAAGCTGCCAAAATGGCGTTTCGTACTGTTTCGAGTACGATTGAAGGGTCGATCCCGCGCTCTGTCGAGACCTGATTTAGTGCTAATGCAAACTCGCTTCTTTGTATCGCCGGCATATTAGTGGGAGAAGTATATCATATCTGAAGCTATGATGCGACCCTGTGGTCTAAACAAATTTAAGAAGATATCGCCATCTAATCCTTTATCTACTTGAGGCTCTAGTTACCTTAGTAACCATACTTACAGCGGCACTTAGGATCGGTCCAGCAACCGGAGCATTTTGTATTCTATATGCTTTTGCCTCTTTCTCAATTTCTTGCTGGACTAAAGGAGATGAACGATAGCTTTCTAAGAATCTTGGAGCCTTAGCCCCCAAAACGTAATCTGAAGCAAACGGAATTGTTTTGAAAATTCTTTGCAAATGAAGTTTCATTAATGCCGCTTCTGATGGAATATCTGAGTCTGCAGTTTTACCCGTGGAGAAAATAATTCTCTCTGCAAAACCTGCCTTATACAATAACCCAGCAGCATCGACGCTTATTCTGGCATGGGGACTTAGATGAAATCTTTGCTTACGAATCGTATCCTTGGTCCAATCCACCCCAATGTTTTTCCCAAGCACAACAATCGCGTCAAGTTTTGATTCAAGCTCTGGCAAGAATGGTAATTCGACTCCTTCGGATGTACGACCTTCAAACTCTCTCATGAATTTGGATTCTACTGCTAATAAATGGAAATTTCAACTATAGGGTTAAAACCAGCTTTTCTGGATTTTCTTGCTATAAGCAAAGCTTTAAATCTTCCGTTATAAGCAGACCTTTCAACGTTCCGTTATAATCTTCTTATGGATGAGCCAGCTGAGATAAGAAATTCTATTAAAGAACCAAGCGTTGAAGAAAAAAGAGAACTCACTAGCAAAGCCGTTAGAAAGACAACAAAAGAAATAATTGAATTCAAAGGTAATTCTCAAGAAGCTCTTGTTCTTGCTCATAAATTCGCGTCTTATATTGCCGACGACATGCTCCTAATCTCCGACGATACCTTTCAGCTATCGAGATTTCCGAAGGAATTATATGGTAAAGGAGAAGAAGTATCCGAAGAAGAATGGAAATGGGCATCAACGGAAGATGTAGACAAAAAATTTAGAGGTTTTCACAACCCCCTCGAAAGAGGCAAATCTGAGGCTGCAGTATTTGATGCTCAACAAGGTAATTACCAAAAATTGAAAGAATTTCTAGAATTCGAGTCTCGCGATAATTGGGGCGAGAAAAATAAAGGCATGAATGAGAAACTCATTGAAATTGCAAAGATAATTGCAGATCAGGGCTCACCAATCGCACCTTTAAAACCGGCGTGGCTTGATCAAGAAATTATTGACTATAAAGAAGATGCAGCTTAAAACCAGCCCTTGCTGGATTTGGAGGCTTCGAATTCTTTGAGGATTTCCTTTTGTTTTGAATTTAGATTCTTCGGAACTGTGACTTTAATCCGGACATAGTGATTTCCACGTCCACTGCCCCGAACGGACTGCACACCCTTTCCTGCAAGGCGTATGACGGTGTCTGGCTGTGTTCCTTGGGGGATCTTAAGTTTTACCGGACCATCGATAGTTTCAACATTTATTTGATCTCCCAAAGCAGCCTGAGTGAAGCTAATCTCTTCGTTTGAAATAATATCGTAGCCTTCTCTTTGGAATTTTGAACTCGGATTGACCTCGACTATTACATCGTAGTCTCCAAACCTTATTCTCGAACCGTTATCAACACCCGCAGGTATTTTAATAGTCTGGGTTTTTTTGCCAATCGTTACCCTTTTTGTCGCGCCTTTTACCGCATCCATGAAGTCAATTGCGAGTGAATAGGTTTGGCGCCTTGATCTTTGCTGACCAAAAGGATTACCGCCGCCGAAAAACTGCTCAAAAATTTCAAACGGATCGGAAAATCCCCCAAAATCAAAGTCTATATTCGGATTTCCCTGGCCCTGGCCGCCGTTTGAATAATAGGTATAAGTAAATGGTCCGTATTGGCCCTGCTGGCCTCCGCCAAATCCTCCAAAAGGCCCCTGACCCATTCCTCCTTGCTCAAAAGCTGCGGCGCCAAACTGATCGTAAGTTTGCTTTTTCTGCGGGTCGGAGAGGATCTCGTAAGCTTTTGTTACCTCTTTAAATTTAGCTTCGGCGTCCTTACTTTTATTTCTGTCGGGGTGGAACTCTAAAGCTAGCTTTCTGTACGCTCTCTTTATTTCGTCGGCCGATGCGTTTTTTGAAACTCCCAATACCTCATAAAAATCTTTACTATCTGCCATATGCGTATTTTACAACAAACTGGGAGTTCAATTTACGACTTCGCCTTCAACGGGCTCGTCTGGGGATTTTTTATCTTCGTCTTTTGCCTCGCCGTTTTTTGGTTCTTCCGGTTGTTCGGTTGAGCCCTTAGGCTGGCTTTGTTCTGCTTTATAAGCCGCTTCTCCGACTTTTTGCAAGGCATCGGAAAGTGCTTTTGTTTTTACTTCCAAATCCTCTTTTGATCCGGTTTCCAAAACTCCCTTAAGGTCTGCAATTTTATCCTCGACATCTTTCTTGACCTCTGCCGGGACTTTATCTCCTCCGTCTTTTAGAGCCTTTTCGGCTGTAAAAATAAGCGAGTCTGCCATGTTTTTAACCTCAATTTGCTCTTTTTTCTTCGCATCTTCTTCGGCGTGCATTTCGGCGTCTTTGGTCATTTTCTCGACTTCTTCTTTAGTTAGCCCCGTTGAGCCGGTTATTTTTATGCTCTGTTCTTTTCCGGTTGCCTTGTCTTTTGCTTTTACATTTAGGATTCCGTTTGCATCCAAATCAAAGGTAACCTCAACCTGAGGAACTCCTCTCGGTGCAGGAGGAATCCCATCCAAAATAAACCTTCCAAGGGATTTGTTATCGACTGCCAACGGCCTTTCTCCCTGCAAAACATTAATTTCAACTTGGGTTTGATTATCCGCGGCTGTTGAGAAAACCTGGGATTTGCTAGTCGGAATAGTTGTGTTTTTATTGATAAGTGGAGTTGAAACACCGCCCAGGGTTTCGATTCCTAGAGTTAAAGGTGTAACATCCAAAAGAAGTACATCTTTCACTTCTCCGCCCAAAACTCCACCTTGAATAGCTGCTCCGACTGCGACTACTTCGTCCGGATTAACCGATTTGTTGGGCTCTTTTCCAAAGAATTTGGTTACGGTCTCGACAATCTTTGGCATTCTGGTCATTCCACCAACCAAAACTACTTCGTCGATATCCGATGTTTTAACCTTTGCGTCTTTTAGAGCCTGCTCGACGGGTCCTAAGGTTTTTTGGACAAGAGAATCAACAATCTGTTCTAATTTTGCTCTCGAGAGAGTCATTGTAAGATGCAAGGGACCGGACGAACCTTGAGTAATAAAAGGCTGGTTTATTTGGGCTTCCTGCGAACTTGAAAGCTCGATTTTTGCTTTTTCTGCCGATTCCCTAAGTCTTTGCAAAGCTTGGGGATCTTTTTTAAGATCTACTCCATTTTCTTTTTTGAATTCCTCTGCAAGATAATCGATAATAAGCTGGTCAAAGTCGTCTCCTCCAAGGTGCGTGTCTCCGTTTGTGGATTTTACTTCGTAAACTCCTTCTCCAAGCTCGAGAATTGAGATGTCAAAAGTTCCTCCACCCAAATCGTAGACTGCGATTGTGTGGGCGTTTTTCTTGTCCAAACCGTAAGCCAGAGCCGCAGCTGTAGGTTCATTAATTATTCGAAGAACTTCCAAGCCCGCAATTTCTCCGGCTTGTTTTGTCGCCTGTCTTTGCGAATCGTCAAAGTAAGCAGGGACCGTAATTACGGCTTGTGTTACTTTTCCGCCCAAATAAGCTTCTGCGTCAGATTTAATCTTCTGAAGAATCATTGCGGAAATTTCCTGTGGAGTAAACGTTCGTCCTTCTACTTCGACAACAGCCATCCCATCTCGTCCGCTTTTAATAGTGTACGGAAGCCATTTCATGTCAAACTGGACAGAGGGATCCGTAAACTTTTTACCCATTAGCCTTTTTATGGAGAAAATCGTGCTTTTAGACTTTAATATTAATTGTCTTTTCGCAACGTCTCCAACAACATGGGTTATTGGGTCGACCACAGAAGGGATAACGTTTCGACCTTCTCTTGAGTGAATTACCTTAGGTGATCCGCCTTCCATTACGGCAACGCATGAATTTGTTGTTCCTAAATCTATACCAATTATTTTTGACATATCAGTTTGTTAGTTTTCCTCCGACTTTAACTTGTGCCGGCCTTAAAACTTCGTTGTGAAGGATAAATCCCGGCCTCGTTTCGTCGATAACTTTTCCTTCTTCTCCTTCTACAGTTTCTATTCCTTCCATTGTTTTTGGATCAAAATCTTTTCCTTCTGTTTGGATTCTTTCGACTCCTTCTCTTTGTAAAACGTCCAAAAATTGTTTTACAGAAAGGTCCAGCCCTTCATCTTTTAAATGCTTTTGGGCCAAAAACAATGTGTCCAAAACCGGTAAGAGGTTTAGCAAAAGCTCGCGGTTTGAACTTTTAATCCACCTTGTGCGATCCTCGGCTACTCTTTTTTCCAAGTTTTGGTAGTCTGCCAATGTTCGTTTTAATTGATTTTCAAGGTTCTTTAACTCCGAATTCTCTTCTTTTACTTCCTCAACTTGATCGTCTGCCTTTTTTACCATCCCTTTGCTACCTCTTCAATTAGATTACCAAAATATCGGACCGTTGGCACTATATTTGTATAATCGAGTCTGTTTGGCCCTAAAACCCCAATTTGTCCTCGAATTTTTCCCGGCGTCATATAAGTTGTAAAAACAAAACCATAGGGTCCTTGAAGTTTTGGGCCCAGTTCTTCACCTAAAAGAACGTGAATCTCATCGTTATCGTCGCTTGAAAATAAGCTTCTCATGTAATCAAACTGGTCAACTGCGGCAAAAAGATTCTTTGTTATATCAATATCGAAAAACTCGGGCATGTCTAAGAGGTTTGCAAAACCGCACGCAAAAAAATCGCCTTCATCCGTTGAAGTTATAGCAAGCGCTTTCGTTTTTTCAGCCAAATTTCGGGTTAGTTCGTGTAAGAATTTTTCCTCTGTTTCTCTAAAATCCCAAACTTTCTCTTTCATATTAACTTCTTCGGTAACGGACAATTCTTTTTCTTTCATTAGCTGTGACACATAAAATTTCATTGCCTGTGGTGTTGGAATTCGGCCTGCCGAGACATGGGGTTTCTTTAAATATCCTAAATTTGTGAGCCTAACCATTTCGTTTCTAATGGTTGCAGGGCTTGCTGTGAGGTTGTGCTTTTTTTCCAGGGTTTCCGAACCGACCGGTTCGGCTGTTTCGATGTATTCTTCGATTAAAGATCGAAGAATTTCTACTTGACGCTGTGTCAATTCATTCATAGAATCTTTGAATCCTGCCTGATGAGGCTTGAATTAGCACTAATATAACATGACTGCCAAAAGTTGTCAAGGGGTGTGGTAATATATTGATATGAGGAAACAGAGACCAGTTCTTTTAGCAGCATTGAGTATTTTATTTCTATTTACTCTATTTTATTTGATTATTTTTACTTCTCCTGATAAGAGTTTAACTATTGGAAATCTAAAGCTTTCGCCGACTCAACTATTTTTTGTTTCCTTTTTTGTTTTCTCTTTGTCGCTTTTTACTTTTATCTTTAAGGCTCTCGCCCAAGGACTTTTGATTTCATTTTTGATAGTTGGATTCTTGATCTTAAGATTAAATAACTTAACCCACCCAATTTTTGTCGTTCTTCTTATCGCTCTTTTTATTGCCCTTGAGCTTCTATTCCGCAGAAAAAAGTGACTACTGTGGTAAAATTGCATAATGAACAAATTTTATGTAACTACTGCGATTCCTTATGTTAACGCAAAACCTCATATAGGCCACGCCTTGGAGTTTGTGCAAGCGGATGCCGTGGCAAGATACCACCGATTGATTAATCACGAAGTAAAATTCTTAACCGGATCCGATGAAAACGCAATTAAGAATGTAAAAGCCGCCGAAGAAGCCGGAGTCCCGGTTCAAGAATTTATCGATAAGAACGCCGAGCTCTTCAAACAACTTGGCGAAAAGCTGAACATTTCCTTCGACGTTTTCCAAAAAGGAAGTTCCCCTCAACATCACAAGGCCTCGCAAAAACTTTGGGAACTTTGTAAACACGATATTTATAAAAAGGAATATACGGGAAAATATTGTGTTGGGTGTGAACTGTTTTACGAAAATTCGGAGTTGAACGAAAACGGAGAATGTTTCGAACACCCCGGGAAAAAACTTGAAGAAGTTTCCGAAGAAAACTATTTCTTCAAACTTTCGAATTACACCGAACAAATCAAGAAACTAATTGAAAGTGATGAAATAAAAATTATTCCGGAAAATAGAAAACACGAAGTCCTATCTTTTTTGAAACAAGGTTTGAATGATATTAGTATATCCAGAAGCAATGAGCGCGCAAAAAACTGGGGAGTTCCGGTTCCGGGAGATCCAACACAGCGAATGTATGTTTGGTTTGATGCTCTAAACATTTATCAATCAGGAATCGGTTTTGGTTCAGATGAAAAAGAATACGAAAAATGGTGGCCTGCAGACGTCCACGTCATAGGAAAGGGAATTCTAAGATTCCATGCTATCTATTGGCCGGCATTTTTACTTTCCGCGGGACTAAAACTTCCAAAAACAATTTTCGTCCACGAATATATAACTATAAATGGCGAGAAAATGTCCAAAAGTATCGGCAACGTAATTGACCCAGTTCAACTTATTGAAAAATACGGCACAGATGCATTACGTTTGTATTTCTTAAAACACGTTTCTCCATTTTCGGACGGAGATTTTTCCGAGGAAAAATTTAAAGAAGCTTACAATTCCGACCTCGCTAACGGCTTGGGAAACCTTGTTGCGCGGGTTGCAAAACTGTGCGAGAACAACGACATAAATATACGAGCAATTTCAAAAACAGAAGCTGGAGTTCAAAACAAAATAATTTTTTGGCTTCCCGAACCCGGCCTTGAAAAAAAATATATTGAACAGGTTGAAAATTTTAAATTCAATGAAGTCTTAAATATAGTTTGGCAACAAATCACTAACTTAGATAAAAAGATTGCTGAGTTTAAACCTTGGGATAATGAGAATAAAAGCAAAGAAGAAATTGAAAAGTTTCTTGCAGATGACGCTGTTCTATCAATTCGCGATATAGCAAAACTATTAGAGCCTTTTCTTCCTGAAACGGCGGAAAAGATTGAAGAAATTTTTAAAGGTCCTAAAGTAAAAGCTTCTGCTCCTCTCTTTCCTCGAATTTGACTTCTCCCCTCCTTTCTGGATTAATATACAAAGTGAAGAAAAAGCATCGAAAAAGCGCTCAGAAGTTTGTCTTTATATTTGCTTTTACCCTAGCTTTATTTCTCGTTTCTTCTTCTTTGATAAGTTCCCTTGCAGATAAGCTCGTATTGGCGAATAAAATCGAGGGAGCTGTAATTTCTTACAAACTATCTAAAGCGTTAAATCCGCTTAATCAAAAAGCGGACCAGGGGGTAAGGATCTCGGAGTTTTATCAGAAAGAAAAAACTTCTCAAGCAGAGGAAAGTGGATTACAGAATCTTGCACAGGACAATCAAAGATATGTTCTTGGAGCTTCTGCCACAGTCCCCGTCTTAATGTACCATTATATAAGATACGCTGACCCCAATGATAAAGTTGGCGTAGGTTTATCCGTAACTCCCTGGGAATTTTCTCGGCAAATGGATTATCTGGAAAGTCACGGTTACCATACTATTTCTTTGGATGAACTTGGAGCTAATTTACTCAATGATTACATCCTTCCCTCAAAGCCAATCGTTATTACTTTTGACGATGGTTATAGGGACGCATATACAGAAGCTTATCCTATCTTAAAAGCTCACGGATTAAAGGCTGTTGAATTTGTAATTACAGGTTTTGTCGGAGGGGCTTCTTTTTTAACCTGGGGCGAGATAAAACAAATGTCAGACAGCGGAGTTTTTACATTCGAAGCTCATACCGTTGACCACTATGCTCTTACATATTTAAGCGATGCGAGAGCCCTAAAGGAAATGACCGACAGCAAAAACGATCTTAAAAATCATCTAGGCTACCCTATTAACTGGATCGCTTATCCCTATGGAAACGTCGATGCAAGGATAGCCAAGATTGCGACTAAAGCCGGGTTCGTTGGAGGATTTGGAACGAATTTTGGAAGCTATCTTTCGAGATCGGCGATGTTTACTCTGCCACGTATCAGAGTAGGCGAAGAAAGTCCTCAATCTCTAGCAAAAAGGCTCCCTTATTAATGAAAAACGTGGGTCACCAGCCAAATCAAAACCAAAAGGCTGAGCGGAACCCCCAATAACCAACCAACTACGTATAACATGTTCCTCCTTTCATAGTCACATTAATTGAACTGCTTGAATCAAAAACAAATAATCTGAAAGAAAAGAGTATGAGATAATAATTAAGCTATGGTCGACGTCCATTGCCATCTTAATTTCCATTCCTTTGAAAAAGATTACGACGAGGTAATAAAACAGGCTCTCGAAGCGGGAGTCGAAAGAATAATAAACGTAGGAACAAAATTGGATTCTTCTAGAGAAGCTGTTGATTTAGCTAAAGAATACGACAGCTTATATGCGATTATAGGAATCCATCCCCATCACGCCGACAAACTCGGAGAAAATTGGATAAATGAACTTGAAAAACTGGCAAAGAGTTCAAAAAAAGTAGTCGGAATCGGAGAATGCGGAATGGATTACTATTCATATCGTTCGAATGCAATCGTTGACCCTAAACTCCAAAAAGATATCTTTGTAAAACAAATCGAACTTTCAATAAAACTGAAGCTTCCCTTGCAGATTCATAACAGGCTCGCGGGAAAGGATCTCGTTGATATCTTAATGAACTACAAGAATGAGCTTTTAGATACTCCGGGGATGTTTCACTGTTTTTCCGGCAATCTCGAACATCTCAAAAAAGTTTTGGAATTGGGATTTTACGTGGGATTTGACGGCAATATAACCTATGATGGAATTGCCAAGGGCGAGGACACCAAGCTCTCGGATTTAGCCTCGTTTGCACCCATGGATCGAATAGTAACCGAGACAGATTCTCCTTTTCTGACTCCTGTGCCCCTGAGAGGTAGCAGAAACGTACCTCAAAATGTTATAATTGTGGGGCAATTTTTAGCCGATTTAAAGAAAATCCCTTTTGGAGAGTTAGAAAGAATTACTTCAGAAAACGCTAAAAAAATTTTCAACATATAACACATGAATAGCTTTTTTGATTCGCTCTTTACTCGTTATCCAAATAAAACCACAAGATCTTTGGAGATCTTGCCGGGTCTTTTTTCGTGGGCTTTAATTCTTTCCCCAATTTGGGGGTCATTTCTCGCACCGGTTGCCCTGGCAATCTTCATTCTATTTTTCGATGTCTATTGGCTATACAAATCATTCTCCCTTACGGTTACTGCCTATATTGCAGTTAAAAGAATAAAAGAAGCGCAGGATACTGATTGGTTAAAAAAAGCAAAGGATTTCCCAGCGTTCAAAAAAGTCGCACATATCGCGATTATTCCCAACTACACAGAACCTCTATATAAAGTAAGGGAAACCATCGCTTCTTTAAAAAATCAGACATTACCATCTAAAAAGATATACGTTGTTTTGGCAATGGAAGAAAGAGAAAAGGGAGCAATGGAAAGGGCTGATTCGCTTATCTCGGAATTTGGAAATTCATTCGGAGATATATTCGCAACTTTCCATCCGGATATAGAGGGAGAGGTCAAGGGAAAATCTTCAAATCAAGCTTACGCCGCAAAACAAGCATATAAAAGGCTGGTCGAAAGCGGAAAAATCGACGAAAAGTTTACAACCATCTCCTCGGTTGATGCCGACTCTATTTTTGACAAACAATATTTTGCTTATCTTTCTTACAATTTCCTCAAAGACCCCTCAAGATACAACAAATTCTGGCAATCCGCGACTATATATCACAACAATTTCTGGAAAGTTCCAGCTCCTACAAGGCTTATCTCCTTTTTCGGAAGTCTTTGGAGAATAGGCGTATTGGTCCAGAAATACAGATTAATTCCAAATGCTACTTATTCTCTTTCTCTTTCTTTATTAAAAAGAATAGGCTTTTGGGACACCGACGTAATTCCCGAAGACTATCGTGTTTTCTTCAAAGCTTTCTTTAAACTTAAGGGTAGGGTTTGGGTCGAACCAATTTATCTTAGAACGTCGATGGATGCCGCATTATCTACAGGCTATATTAGAAGTCTCAAAAACAAATACGACCAGGAACACCGTTGGTCATGGGGAGTTTCGGACGATCCACTCTTTGTTAAATGGTGGTTAACGATCCCCGATGTCCCGTTCTTCAAAAAGACTCTGATCCTATTTAACGTACTTGTGGATCATTTGCTCTGGCCGGTTAACTGGTTCATTATAACAATCGCAGCCAATATAATGCCTTTTATAAATCCCGCCTTCACAAGAACGACATTAGGATACAATTTACCAAGGCTTGCGGGATTCATACTTACAATTTGTCTTGTATCGCTA
>DASRFS010000034.1:0-4458 GCA_035651435.1 Patescibacteria group bacterium
TACATAATTAAACACTACGAAATTATAAGAAAAGTCACCGAGCCGGTTGTTCTTGCTGCTGCCTGGAAACCGGGTTGGTCAACTGATTTTGATTCGGTTCTTCTGTGTGAAGACTACGGTGTCCACGAAGTTATAAATTTAAGCAATATTGACCAAGTTTTTGATAAAGACCCAAAACATTTTTCAGATGCAAAACCGATCGATAAGATTTCTTGGAAAAAATTCAGAAAATTGGTTGGCAACGAGTGGATTCCGGGAATGAATGCTCCCTTTGATCCCGTGGCTTCGAAAAAAGCGGAAGAGTTAGGAACAAAAGTTGTTGTATTAAATGGGGAAAATTTTGAAAATTTGGAAAATTACATGAGCGGAAAAAAATTTGTCGGAACAGTAATCGAATAAGGTGTATTTAAAATCTCTTTCTCTCCAAAACTTTAGAAGCTATAAGAAAGCCCATTTAGACTTTGACCCAAGAACTTTGATTGTGGGTCCGAATACTTCAGGTAAAACCAACATTATTGAGGCTATTACGCTTCTTACCAATGGGAAAAGTTTCAAAACGGATAAAGATATACAAATGCTTCACTACGGAGAAAGTGTCGGACGAGTTAAGGGACAAACGGGGGAGACAGAGCTTGAAGTAGTATTAACCTCGGGAGAAGTGGAAGGGAAAATAACGCCTGCCAAGAAATATTTGGTCAATGGAGTGTCAAAAAGAAGGATCGATTTTACAGGGAACCTTGTAAGTATTTCTTTTTCTCCACTTGATTTGCAGGTAGTAATCGGATCTCCTTCAATGCGAAGGCACTTTTTAGACGAAGTATTGGAACAGACTGATTTCGATTACAGAGTAGCGCTTGCCGAATACGAAAAGGGAATAAGACAGAGGAATTCTCTTTTGGAACTCGCGCGCAAAATGGGCGGAAGGGACATAAAACAATTTGAGTATTGGGATAACTTGGTTATAAAATACGGCTCGGTTCTTACGGAAAAAAGGGAAAAACTAGTTGAATATATGAACGAAAAAACAAAAGATATTTTTGAATTTGCGGTAATTTATGACAAGAGCATAATCTCTTACGACAGGCTTTTGGAGTACCAGGAAGAAGAGTTCCTTTCGGGAGTAACATTGGTTGGGCCCCACAGGGACGATTTAATTTTCGATATGTTTGACGAAGGAACAAGCACGGCAAAAGACATCAAATTATATGGTTCCCGAGGCCAGCAAAGGCTCACAATACTTCAGCTTAAGCTCCTCCAGCTTTTGTATATTGAAGAAAAGAAAAATGTAAGCCCGCTACTTCTTTTGGATGATATCTTTTCAGAACTCGATGAGAAACATATAATCCATGTGTTACAAATGTTGGGGAATAGGGAAAGCGTTATAACTACTACCCATATGGAATTTGTTCCAGCGGAATTTAAGAAAGGAATAAAAGTCATTGAGCTTAAGAAATGAAATTTACTGAAGGTTTATTAAAAAAAATATATATTCCTCCTCCTGATTCTCACAAAGGAGAGAATGGCAAGCTTTTGGTAATCGCCGGTTCAAAACTATTTCATTCAGCATCTATTTGGCCCCTTACAGTTGCCGCAAGGATTGTTGATATGGTTTTTTATTCATCCGTCCTAGAAAATAACGAGATAGTTAAAAAAGAATTCAGAAACGGAATTGTAGTGCCAAGAGATAGGGTAGAGGATTACATAAAAGAGGCAGACTGCGTTCTTATTGGTCCGGGCCTTCCAAGAAAAGAAGGGGAAGAAAGAGGGGATGATGATACGGGCAGACTTACGAGCGAGCTTTTAAAAAAATATCCCAACAAAAAATGGGTAATTGACGGCGGTTCTTTGCAGACTATTGCTCCCGATATTTTGCCCAAGAACTCAATCATTACTCCTCACCCCAAAGAATTTGAAACTTTATTCAAATTAAAACCCACCAAGGAAAATGCGGAGAAGGTAGCAAAAGAGTTTAATTGTATAGTTCTGCTAAAAGGTCCGACAGACGTTATCTGTTCAAAAACCCAAACGGTTGAGATAGAAGGAGGGAATGCAGGCATGACAAAAGGAGGAACAGGTGATGTTTTGGCAGGCTTAGTTGCAAGCTTAAACTGCAATAACGAACCATTTTTGTCTGCAGTCGCAGGATCGTTTATAAATAAAAAAGCCGGAGAGTCATTGTTTAAAAGAGTGGGTTATTACTTCAACGCTTCAGATTTGGCAAACGAAATTCCACTAGTAATGAAGAAATTACTTCCTATCTAGGAACTTAGTCAATTGGAGAGTAACTAAAACCGCAAGGAGAGTAACGACTACAGCGTAGATTAAGAGAGACCATATTCCAGGGACGTTTGGGAGAGCTTTTTTAATTGTGGTATTAACAAATTCCTGGATTACGCTATTCCAGGCAAGCGCTGCGACTAACCCAAATCCCGAAGTTGCCAGGGTTAGCATTTGGCGAATAACCTCGATGTGGAGTTTTTTCGGTTCTTTCTTTGCCATGCATTTATTTTATCACACCTTGATTTTTTTCGGGAATTATGCGTTAATCATTTAGCTTTTTATGTACTCCCCGAAGTTCACCATCACGAATAAAATCCTCAAAAACATCGGGTCAATCGAAGCGTCGAAAGAAGTAATAGATAAGGCACCGCTTTTGCCTTATTACGAGAGGCAATTCCAAATAGACGCAATCGTCAGGACGGTTCACTTCGGAACTCATATCGAAGGAAACGAGCTAACCATTAACCAGGCCGAGAAAATTCTACAAGGCAAAGAAATATCGGCGAGGGAAAGGGACGTCCAGGAGGTCCTAAATTATAGAAGAGTTATGGATTACATAAGTGACAAAGCAGACTCGAAAGTTTCCGAAGATACGATTAAGGAAATTCATAAATTAACAGTTCAAAAAATTCTGCCCTCGGATGAATCGGGAGTTTATAGAAAGACTCAGGTAGTTGTGAAAAACAGCAAAACAGGACAGGTTTCTTTTAGGCCTCCGATGGCTGTTTCGATCCCATTTCAGATTCGGGACCTGGTTTTTTTCATAAGTTCAAAAGAAGACGTTCACCCGGTCCTAAAAGCAGGAGCAGTTCATTATGAACTCGTGAGGATCCACCCGTTTGTTGATGGAAACGGTAGGGTTGGAAGAGCTCTGTCCACCCTTGTTCTTTTCCAAGAAGGATACGATATCCGAAAGTTCTTTTCGCTTGAGGAATACTTTGACACGAACGCCGAGCGATACTACGAAGCTTTGCAAAGCGTTGGAAACGATGGAGATTTGACGCATTTTCTGGAATATTTTTCGCTAGGTCTTGCAATTGAGCTATCGAAGATAAAAGATAGAATAGAGAAGATTTCAATCGACGCAAATTTAAGGCAAAAACTGGGCGGAAAGCCTGTTATGCTGTCGGACAGACAGCTTAAAATAATTGAATACATTCAAGAAGTCGGATACTTGCAGAATAAGGCGTTCGAACAAATTTTCCCGATGGTTTCCGAAGACACAATTTTAAACGAACTTAAAGGTTTGTCTAGAATTGGATTAGTCAAAAAGCAGGGGATTACAAAATCGGCGCGGTACGTAATGACAAGATAATGAAATTTTCAGAATTAGCCCAATATTTCGAAAAATTAGAAGAAACAAGCTCAAGGCTTGCTCTAATTGATATTCTCTCCGAGCTTTTTAAAAAAGCTCCTAAGGACGAGATAGGCAAAATTATTTACCTGACCCAGGGAAGGATAGCCCCATTTTTTGAAGCTACGGAAATTGGAATGTCGGAAAAATTGGTTGCCCAGGCAATAGGAAGAACATACGATACCTCGAAAGAAGCAGTTCTTAAACTTTACGGCAAGGTTGGTGACATGGGTCTTTCGATTGAGAAACTGGAAGAGAAAAGTAAAGTCAAAGAGTCGAAAATATCTGTGGATGAAGTTTTTCAAGTCCTAACTCAAATTGCAAAAACCAAAGGAGAGGGAACAGTTGAAAAAAGATTAAATTTGCTTTCAGAGCTTTTAAAGAAAGCCGATTCAATTTCTGCAAAATATATCGTTAGAATCCCCCTTGGAAATTTAAGGCTTGGAATCGGAGATCCAACAGTCTTGGATGGTTTGGCAAAGGCTTTTTTGGGAGACAAAGGCAAAAGAAAACTTCTCGAGGGAGCGTATAACAGGACCTCAGACCTTGGTTTAATAGGCCAAACTCTGGTTTCAAAAGGACTCGGCGCAGTCCAAGATCTGAAAGTTACAGTCGGAAAGCCCATAAGGTCCGAACTTTGCGAAAGGCTTCCGACCCCGGAAAAGGTTATCGAGAAATTAAAAGTTGTAAATTCCCAGTATAAATACGACGGATTTAGAGTCCAAATTCATAAGATGGGGAAGACGGTAAAAATGTTTTCAAGAAATCTTGAGGACATGACCCACATGTTTCCTGAGCTTATCGAAGGAACTTTAAAGCAAGTA
>DASRFS010000035.1:0-2949 GCA_035651435.1 Patescibacteria group bacterium
AACTCCTTTATTTCAGGAATATTTTTAGATTTTAATTTTACGTCTATTAAGGATGCAAAAAACGCTGCCAAAAGGAAACAAAGGGATAAAGTTATAAAAATTCCCGTCTTCCCTATTATTAAAAATAGAGGTCCAGACAAAGCATATGCTATAAAAATCGAGGCGTAAATTATTACTCCAAAAATTGCATTTGCAGATAATAGAAGCTCCTTTTTCTTAACTACCACGGGTATCATTGGGGTTTCAGCAGGAACGAAGAACTGAGAAATAAAAGAAATAACAAAAGATAAAATATAGATCAGGACGAGATTTGAATGAGTAAAAATTAAAAGAAAAACCAAGAGAGCTCTCAAAAGATTTGTAATATAAAGGACCCTTTTCTTATTCCACTTGTCAACATAGACTCCGGCCAAAAGTCCGAACAATAGAGCGGGAACCGTAAAAGTTATTATGACTCCAGAAACAGCAGTGCTCGAGTTGGTAAGCGTATAAGCAACAATTATGAGGACAAAGTTGAGCATATTTACCGCAAGTTGGGAAAAAATTTCGGCAAGTAGAAGAAAAACAAAAGGCCGAATTAGAAGAACTTTAAAAATTTTATTCTGCATTTTAAGCTCGTTCGGTATATGCTCCCGATCGAGTATCGATTCTAACCCTGTCCCCTATTTTTATAAAAAGTGGCACTTTTGTTTTTAATCCGTTTTCCAGAACTGCATCTTTGTAAATATTTGTTGCAGAATTTCCACGAAATTCAGGGCCTGTGTCCGAAACTACAAATTCCATTTTCGGAGGAAGGTTAAGGGATAAAGGCTCATCGGCTAAGAAGCTCAATGAAAAATTTTCTCCATCTTTAAGATAGATATGGTCCTCAATCGTTTTTAAGGAAATACTGACTTGCTCAAACGTTGCTGGATCCATAAAATAAGCACTTTCCCCGTCTTTATATAAGAACTGCAATTCCCTGGTCGCTATGGAAACGTCACTCACTTTGGCTCCGTTCATAAAGGTCTTTTCCAGAGTTGCACCGCTTCTTACATTTCTCACCTTCACTTTAATATTAGCGCTTCCCCGGCCCACTTTGGTGTGCTCGTAGGAAAGAACCTTGAATATATTGCCTTGGTCCTCAAAAATGGTACCTGCTTTAAGATTTGTTACTGATAACATAGGAGAATTATTTCCTTCTAATTCTGATGAGACCGGAGCATGGAACAACCTTTATTCCTTTTTTCTCCAGAACATCAAGATATAAATTTGCTCCGATTGAATCCGCGGCCATGTGCCCGCAATCAATGACATTTATATGAAGTTTTTTTAGTTCTTTAATCGTTTCTTCTGAAACGTGCATTTCTACTATAGTTCCGACCCCCGCTTTTGCAAGCTCAACATATAACTCTTTTGAAGCATTTGTTCCGCCTGTAAAACTTACGAAAACTTTTCCAGCCTTGCTGTTTACCGATCCGGCTACAATACTCGGGGCAGATTTTCCCCTCGCTGCTTCGATAAATTCCGGAATTTCATTAACATAATCCAATATTTCTCCAACGGTTTCCAATTCTTTTTTTGCCAAGTATTCTTTCATAAAATTATTTCCCAAGTTATCCCAGATTGTGTGTAGCGCCAAAAGTGGTACGTCCAGAAGTCTGGCCGCATCGACGGCCCTTGAATGGTTCATTGGTCCGAATCTCCTTTTAACCTCCCCTTTTCTTTCCTCTAAAAGTGCCGAAGCGACGTTTACAGGAACTCCCGCTTTTTCAAATTGTTCTATCTGAATATCCATAACTTCATAAAGGGCTGCAAGAGCGTGTCCCGAAGGATGGTGAGATATAAGAAGATCAAATTTTTGCCCTTTTTGATTCAACCGATCCATCAGAAGGACTTCCGATGCTTCGGCGTCTATACCAGCAAGTATTTTCTTAACCTTCAATTTAGGATCCCCAAAAAGAATTCTCGAATCCGAATAAGGACTATTGAGACTTTCCTTATCGAAATATTTTTTCTTTTTTTCCGGTAGGTTCTGATGCTCTTTTTTTCTTCGTTCGAGGAATTTTCTTACTCCCGATGTACCCCTGGGATCGGCCTTAATTCCCATTTCAACTCCTAAATTATAAATTTCTTGAAGTGTCATACGGGAAAGTATATAATATTTGAAGCTAAAAAACAAAGTGAGGACAAGCGATTCGCCTAGGTGGTGGAATGGTTTACACGCGGGTCTCAAAAACCCGTGGGCGTAAGCCCATGTGGGTTCGAATCCCACCCTAGGCACAAAAATGAAGCAAAAATTTTCCTTTGATAATAAGTCTTTATCTGCCTACGTCATTGGACTCGCCCTGGGTGACGGTAATCTTTCAAATCCAAATGGTAGAACAACTAGATTAAGAATTACTTGTGATTTGAAATATCCTATCCTAATTCAAAAAATACAAAAAGCTGTAGCAGACCTTCTACCTAATAATAAAGTCTCTATAGTTCGCAGGAACATCAAAAGTGGAAACTGTGTAGATATTAGTTGTTACTCCAACCATTGGGAGAAAATACTAGGATGGTCGGCACATGGGGGTCCAAAGTTAATTCAAAATATTTCAATTCCTAATTGGATTAAAGAAAAAAAGAATTATAAAATTAACTGTTTACGAGGACTCATTGAAACGGACGGATCAATTTATAAAGATAGAAACTATAAAACTGTGATGTTTACTAACTCTAGTTTTACTCTTATTGACGACGTCTATAAAATAATAAAATCTCTTAATTTTACTCCTCACCTGTATAAAGCAGATAATAATGGAAAAAATCCAATTTATCGTATCAGAATATCAAGAGACGTTCAGGAGTTTATTGACCTTATAAAACCGGAAAAGGCTGAGGGTTCGACTCCCTCTTTGCCCACTCTAAATTATGATTGAACAACAACTTAGATCTCTTGCCTTGCTTGAGGAAATTAAAAAGAAA
>DASRFS010000036.1:0-7743 GCA_035651435.1 Patescibacteria group bacterium
CTCCCAAAAGTTCTCTCCTGGTAAGCCTGTGTTCTCTTAATCTATCTATCATATAGCAGGAATTATACCTTATTTTTCTCTGATCGTTCGAATCTGGTCGCGGATTGTTGCTGCAGTTTCAAAGTCCAAATCTTTAGCCGCCTGGCGCATTTCCAGGCTCAATTGTTTAATTAATTTCTCTTTTTCATCCGGAAGGATAACTTCTTTTTGAAGACTCATTAGAAGAGTTAACTTTTCTTCTTTTTGCTCCTCTTCCTCGACAAGCCTCGCGCGTATTTTCTTTTCGATCGACTTTGGAGTTATATTGTGTTTCTTATTGTACGTAAGCTGGATTTTCCTTCGTCTTTCTACTTCTTTTATCGCTTCGTCCATAGATCCGGTTAAGTTATCTGCATACATAATAACCTCTGCATCAACGTGGCGGGCTGCTCTTCCCATTGTTTGAATTAATGATGTTTTTGAGCGCAGAAATCCTTCTTTGTCCGCGTCCAAAATTGCAACTAGTGAAACCTCCGGCAAGTCCAATCCTTCCCTGAGTAAATTTATTCCAACCAAAACGTCGTATTCCCCTGACCTCAATTTATCTAAGACATCCTGTCTATTGAGGGTTTGAATATCGGAGTGAAGATACGAAACTTTTATGCCGCGTTCAAGTAAGTATGTTGACAAATCCTCGGACATTCTCTTGGTTAGTGTGGTTACTAGTACTCTTTGTTTTTTCTCTACCCGTTTTTGAATTTCTTTTATAAGATCTTCAATCTGACCTTTTGTTGGTCTAACGCTTATTTTTGGGTCAACCAACCCGGTCGGCCTTATTAACTGTTCGGCTACAGAATCTCCGGCCAAACTTAATTCATAATTATCCGGGGTTGCAGAAACATATGTCATTTGATTAACTCTTCTCATAAACTCGTCGAACCTTAACGGCCTGTTGTCTAAAGCGGACGGAAGTCTAAAGCCATAATCGATTAGCATCCTCTTTCGTGCCTGATCACCGTTATACATTCCCCGAATTTGCGGCATGGTTATATGTGATTCATCGATAATTGTTAAAAAGTCACTTGCGCAATGTTCAAAATAGTTCAGTAAAGAATACGGAGGTTCTCCCGGCTTTCTTCCATCAAAATACCTTGAGTAATTTTCTATTCCGTTTACATAGCCGACTTCCCTTATCATCTGCATGTCGTAAGTAGTTCGTTGAACCAAGCGGTGGGCTTCGAGAATTTTTCCTTGTTTCTTTAATTCCTCAACTCTTTCTTTCAAATCATTTTTAATTTGTGCAAATATCGGGTCATACGTTTCGGGGTTTGTCATATAGTGTTTTGCGGGATAAATAACCGTCCCAATGTTTTTATTTACTATGTCGCCCGTGAGGGGGTCGAATTCTGCGATATTGCCAATCTTTCCATCCTCTGTTTTGATCCTAAGGCCCATGTCCGAGTATGCGGGGAACACATCCACGTTTTCTCCGCGAATTCTAAAAGAACCTCTTCTAAATGCATAATCGTTTCTGTCGTACTGGAGATCAGTAAGCCTAACCATGAGGTCTCTTTGATTAACTTTGACTCCAGGTTTTAGTTCCAAAACGAATTTACCGTACTCAACGGGGGAGCCGATGTTGTAGATGCAGGAAACCGATGCGACAACGATTACGTCCTTTCTGGTTAATAGGTTTGTGGTCGCAGCTAGCCTCAACTTGTCGATTTCTTCGTTAATTTCCGTTTCTTTGGCAATATATGTGTCGGTTTGAGGAACGTATGCTTCGGGTTGATAAAAATCATAATAAGAGACAAAATAACAAACGGCGTTGTCCGGAAAAAAGTCCCTGAATTCTTGGTAAAGTTGGGCGGCGAGAGTTTTGTTATGCGAAATAATTAAGGTAGGCCTTTGTAGGTTTTGGATTACATTCGCCATGGTAAAAGTCTTTCCACTGCCAGTTACTCCAACCAAAACTTGATGTTTTTCGCCTTTCTCAATCGTTTTGGTAAGCTTTTCTATTGCCTGCGGCTGGTCTCCCGTTGGCTTAAAGTCTGATTTGAGTTTAAATTTCATCGAAAGCCTATTGTAGCATAGTCCCAAACTTAATTAGAAGTATAATTGATCCAGTCTGTATTAATTAATCATATTGACAAAGTTCTACTATTTTTCGTATAAAATTCTTATGGAGATAAATTTATGAGTGGCGTTTTGTACAAAAGAGAAAGAGAAGTCCTCGAATTCCTGGCGCAGTTTCAGAGGCAGTACGGTTATTCACCGACACTATCAGAAATCGCAAAGGGAACAGGTCATAGGAGTAACTCAACGGTGCACACGCTCATAAAATCGTTGGTTGAGAAAGGTTATGTTCAAAAAGTCGACGGAAATACCAGAGTGCTCAAAATTGTAGACGAGAAAGTTACGCTTTCGCTTTTGGGCAGTAAGCCTTCTATAGAGCTTCCTCTGATGGGCTTTATAGCCGCAGGAAAGCCTCTTGAGCCGCATACGGACCCTAACGCGACGTTCCATGTGTCGGCGTCACTTCTTAGCGGTCAAAAGACTGCTTATGTGCTTCAGGTTAAAGGCCAATCCATGATTGAAGATGGAATCCTGGATGGAGATTACGTGGTTATAGAAAAAGTAAATGTAGCCAATAACGGCGATATCGTAGTTGCAATAGTCGACGATAACCTCGCAACCCTTAAAAAATTCTACAAAGAGGATGGAATTGTCGTTTTAAGGCCGGCTAATTCTCAAATGGACCCAATTTACCCCAAGTCTCTCACAGTCCAAGGAAAAGTCGTCGGCCTGGTCCGCAAATTCCACTAATGAATAATCCGCTGCCATTTACTTTTGATTCGCTCTTTAGTTTTATAAACAAAGCTGGAAAAGCAACTTGGGCTGGAGATGGAAAAGAAATAGAAGCCGAAAGGAAAGATTTTCATGAATTTGAATACAAAGAAGGAAAATTTTATTACAGAGATAGCTACGTTGGTAATTTCAAATCACGAGGAATGGAGGTTGTTCGTCACAACGATAAACCAGTCTGGTCAGCCCTTTATGGTGGAGGAATGATAACTGGTAAGGAGGACATAGCTGATCATACTTTTAACTTTCTTAAAAAGGCAATGTCTGCGGATGAAGAAAATTTCCAATCTTTTCGCGGTCCACACAGCTTTACATATGGTGATTGGAAATATTCTTATGCACAAGAAGGAGCTGTTGAAGAGTTTTCAGGATACGAAAAAATTTATTACAAAAATGAGTTAGTCTTTTTCCACAGGATAATCGGTGGAATGATCATCTAAATTTTATAAGCCTCAATTTGTGGTTAATATAGTAAAGTACTGCAAGAATTAGTAAAACAAAGATTCCTAGTTCGAATTTTCTAAAATAACCCTCCAGGCTTTTCCAGTTTTCTCCAAGATAAAATCCTAGGATTGAAAGGAAAGAGATCCAAACAAGAGACCCCAGGAACGAGTAGGTTACAAATTTTGCCAACGGCATTTCAAGGATCCCCGCGGGAAGAGCAATAAAGGTTCGAACTCCCGGGATAAGTCTTCCGACGAAGACAATTTTATCCCCGTATTTTTTAAACCATTCGCTAGCCTTGTAGTAATCGTGTTCTGTAACGAGAACGAATTTACCATATTTAGAGAGTATTCTGACTAAAAGCTCTTCTTCCAGCAACTTTCCAATGAAATAGGCAATTAATGAACCGATTACCTCTCCAAGTGTTGCAAAAAATATGACGAGCGGCAGTAATAGAACTCCTTTATCAGCCAGGAAACCGGAGAAAGTGAGGGTTATTTCTGAAGGAATAGGAATTAGCGCGGCTTCCGATACTGTTACCAAAAAAATTCCCAAGTAGCCAGTATTTTGAATTAAATGTATAATTGCTGTCGATATCTGCTCAAGCATGGGTAATCTATACATTGTAGCAACACCGATCGGAAATTTACAAGATATAACACTTCGGGCTATTGAAATCTTGAGAAAGGTTGATTCAATTGCCTGTGAGGACACGAGAAAAACGGGAATTCTGCTTAAGAAATTGGGTCTATCAGGCAAGCACCTATTGCCCTATTACGAGCAAACCGAAGAAAGAAGAATTCCGGAAATAATTAACGCTTTAAAAAATGGTTTAAATATTGCTCTAGTCAGCGACGCCGGAACTCCTACCATTTCCGATCCCGGCTTTAAACTGGTCAGGGAATGTTTAAAGGAGGGGATAAGAGTAGAGTCCATCCCTGGTCCAAGTTCCGTTATATCCTCCTTAGTTTCATCGGGTCTTCCCACGGACAAGTTTCTATTTGTAGGCTACCCGCCCAAAAAACCGGGGCACAGAAAAACACTTTTTGAAAATTTGAGAAAATCGAGCGAAATTTTGCCTTCTACGGTTATCCTTTTTGAAGCTCCTCATAAATTAATCAAAACCTTGGAAGATATGAAGGCTGTTTTGGGGGATGTTGACATAACTTTAGCCAGAGAATTGACAAAAGTTTACGAAGAAGTTTCAAAAGATAAAATTTCTTCACAATTGGAAAAATTCAAAAAAATAACTCCAAAAGGAGAATTCGTTCTCTTGTTTAATTTAAAGTTAAAGAGTTTTTAGTTGTGTTTCGATTTGAAGCAATCGATTGTATTTAGCAACCATTTCGCCGCGTACTATTCCTCCGAATTTAACATAGTCACTCGAAACGGCAACCGCAAAATCTGCGATAAAGTCGTCGTTGGTTTCTTCGGATCTTGTTGAAGCGACAATTTTTAAACCGGCAGCTCTGGCGACCTCCACAACCGCAAGCGCTTCGATGACAGTGCCTATTTGTACCGGCTTTACGACAATCCCGGTTATTGCCTTTTTGCCAAGGGCAGTCTGGAGTCTGTAAGGGTTTGTTGCGGTAAGTGTGTCACCGACAACTAGTGCTTGGGAGGAAATTGACTTGGTCATTTCAATCCAACCTTCCCAGTCTTCATCGGAAAGAGGATCTTCGAAATAAATAACGCTGTATTTTTTTGCAATCTCCTCGTAAAATCGAACAAGCTCGCCTGACGAAAGGGGTATTGCTGTGTCTTTAATAGTATATTTCCCCTGTTTAAAGAAATCGTTGGCCACAACGTCCACTCCTGCAAAGACATCAAATCCAAGCCTCAGACTGACAGATTCTATGCTTTGCTTGACTAGTTCTAAGGCGTGGTCGTTATTTGAGACGTTAGGCGAAAACGCGCCTTCATCAGAAATTAAAGTTGATAGATTGGCTTTTTGTAAATTTGTTCTCAGCGCGTTATTTATGGAACTTATCATCGATAAGTTTTCGGGGTAAGATTTAGAAGTAGCGCCCAAGATAAGAAAATCCTTGAAGTCGGCTCCCTGATCCGTACTACCGTTTAGGACATTGAAGATAGGAGTTGGTACCCTAAGTGTTAAATTGTCTTTTTTTATAAATTCTCGAAGGTAAAGAAAAAGTGGAAGCATGGAGCTCTGGGCTGCTGCTTTGCAAACCGACATCGAGACAGAAAGTATAGCATTGGCACCTAACCTGCTTTTGTTGGATGTCCCGTCAAGTTCGATCATTTTTTTGTCGACATCTTGTTGCTTAGTTGCTTCCATTTCAAGAAGGGCGGGGCGGATTAATTCGGTGACATTTTGAATTGCCTTTCTAACACCTCTGCCTTGGAATCTTTGTTCTTCAATATCCCTGAGTTCTACCGCTTCATAGCTTCCAACCGTTGTTCCGGTGGGGCAGGAAGAAACTCCAAATTTGCCATCGGAAAGTAAAACAGTAGTCTCAATCGCCGGCTCACCCTTACCATTTAAAATTTCTTGAGCTTTAATATCCTTAATTTTAGCCATTAGAAAATGTGGGAGTTTTTGATTATTTTGTATCCAATGTCTATTGGATTTAGTTTTTCTTTGGCAGCGTGTGTTTCGGGGCGAACGGATAAAACCAGTAATTTGCCTTTTTCAATTGAAAATTCTATTTCTTGCGGAAAGTAAAATATTTTTTTTGTCCTATCTACCAGTTCCTCTAGTTTTTGAATTTCTCCCTTATTTAATACGTCGGTTGCTTTTATTTGTTTTGTTGCTGTTCTGATATGCCCGTGTTTTCCCCGCGTTTCTCGTTGGATAATAATTGTGGGATTTCCTTTCGGTGAAAAAAGGGAATAAATTGATCTCCATCTGTCCTGAATTTCATGAACTAGCGAGGAGTCGCCTTTGACGATTTGACTCGGATGATTAAAATTCGAAAAATAAATCTTAATTTTAGCGTCTTCGAGAGAAACTCCTAGCTTTTTATATTCTTTTATGATTTCTTTTAGTAACTCTTCGGGAATTTTACTTTCGTAAAGATACTTGGAGATATAATCGTAAGCTCTATTCATGTGTCCGATATTTTGCAGGTCCAAGGCTCCCAGAATGTGCTTAACCCTTTTGTCTAAATTATTGTGTCGTACAAAGTGGTGATAAGCTTTATCCAAAATAACGAGAGTTTCCGGAATTTCTATGCCGTTTTTTTTAAGTTTGTAAAGTAAAGAGGCCTTCTCTCCGACATCATAATCCTCCGGGAGGTCGCCTACAGAAAAAACATACCTTTGGGCAGTCATAATTCTATTATGGAAACTTTTTTAGAAGATATCAACCTTTGTAATTCTCAATGGTAGCTTGGGGAACAGATTTGTATTTTGGATTCCTGACAAGAGTCGGTTGTCCTTTCTTTTCCACGATATAATAAGCGAATCCCTGCAATTTCTTCACCGGTTCGTAATCTGCATGACCGGGAAGACTTATCGGGTCAACTTCTTCAAAATTTACCGGACTGTCATCAGCTGTCACCAGCCAGGTTTTTCCTATATTTGCTACCAAATGTCCGGTTCCTGACGGAATAAATACGTGATCTCCTGCTTTGACTTTTATCGCCTGAAAAGTTTCAATTTCATCATCGATCGGGTTTCCCTTTTCGTCGTTTTTTCTGGTTTGGAGTAAAACTATTCCTTCGCCATTAATAACCCAATATGTTTCATCGAGTTTACCTATATGATAGTGTCCGTAAGTTTTTACGTATTCGCCTCCGACCGTGCCTGTCTCCCAAACGGTTATATTTTTCTTATCTTTTCCTCCGCGAATCATGTAATAATGAACCTCCGGACCTATCGCATTCGGATTCATTAAAACTTCTTTCATTTTTTCGTGAGGTCTGTCTGCAAAGGGTTTTAACATGCTATTTCCAACCTCTGTTTGGGTCTTTTCTTATTTCTTCGGTTTCGTCAGGTCTCTTGTAATCGTCGTCCAATCGGTAGGTTGTCCCTTTTTCCGGGGTTGAAACTTCAATTACGTCGCAATCTGTTATTCCCGCAAGCCTATGCCTTTGTCCGACTGAACACGAATATCCGACTCCAGGTGTAAGTTCTGTTTCTACCAAATTTCCGCTTGAGTCGTCCCAAATTAATTTTGCCCGTCCACTCATTAAAAGCCACGATTCTTGTTTTTGATCGTGAACCTGAAGCGAGAGACGAGCGTCTTTATTTATATGCAAAATTTTCCCCATGTATTCTTTACTCTCCGGGACCCAATGTATCTCGTACCCCCATGGCTTTTCAACTTTTTTTACGTAAGGAGAGTTTAAAAATTTTGTTTTGTCAAACTTACTCAAATCTATCATTCTACAAGTGTTCGGATTAGTTTTTTAGTATCGGTGGGATTTTCAACTTTTACATAGTCGATTCCGGTGTTGAGAGCTGCATAATCGTTTCCTCCCGGAAAGATCG
>DASRFS010000037.1:0-2515 GCA_035651435.1 Patescibacteria group bacterium
TCCTGGCCCAACGCATTTACGTAATTAAGCTCGCTTGAGCCACCGTATTTTAATCCCTTTTCCATAACCTTATGAATGGCTTCATACAGTTTTTTTATTTCGTTTGAACTCAAACTTTTGGCTTTTCTTCTGGGGTCAACCTTTGCCAGATACAGCGCATCATTTGCGTAGATATTTCCAATTCCGCCAATCTTTTTTTGATCCATAATAAGCGGCTTAACAGCAAGATTTGAACTTTCTAATACCTTTTTAAAGTAATCCAACTTTAGATCTTTAAACGGCTCGGGACCCATGGTTTTAAAGAAAGGCAGCTCTTTTACCTTATCCGTCGGAATAACTTTTATCCACCCAAATCGTCTTGTGTCGTTGTAATAAAGATAGGAATTTTTGTCTAAAGTGAAGATAACGTGGGTGAATTTTGAGGGAATCGTCCCTACTTTGGCGGAAAGAGGCTCGTTTTTAGTTTTTGGATCTCTAAAAATCAGCTGCCCGGTGAGCTTAATATGAATTGCCAAGGAATATCCGTTTGAAAGATCGATCACCAGCCCCTTTCCGAATCTTCGGACAGCCTTTATTCTGCCTCCCCTAACGCTTTCCGGATCTCCTTCGAAGAGCTTGGGCACTTTTACGTCGACTAGCTCTATTTTGTGTCCTACAAGGAAATGTTCTAGCCCTTTTCGAATTGTCTCAACTTCAGGAAGTTCTGGCATTTTAAAATCGGGGCAGGGATAAATTAACCGCGATATAATCTAACCTGAGAAGAACGAGAAAAATTATTCCGCCAATAGTCACAATTAACGCTTCTTTTGGTAAAATTTTGTGGATTCTTATGTACTTAAAAACCGTTGTATAAAAAAGCGAAACGAAACTAAAAGCAACAAACATGTAAACAAAATGAAAGGCTCCCAAAGCGTTCCAGTGCCAAGGCGTAGGCATCGCCCAATTGACCAACCCTCTCGCCGCCTGGTTGATATGGAAATAAAGAGTAATTAAAAGTCCAGAAAGAATAGAAAGTTTAACATTTTTTTCTTTTATAATTTCTGCGTTTTGTAAAATAAACCACATGGCAAACATGTTAATAATTGGAAGAATGAAACCGTCACCAAAAACAGAAGATTTGTAGCTGAGGCTCGTCCTCAAATTTCCAAAAACAGACGAATGGGTAAGGATTAGATAAATATTTAGAAGTGCACCTGCGGCAAAACCGAAAACAAAGGTCGCAACCCCGGTCAGCAAGACAAAGTATTTTTGTTTTGAATCGTCAAGAATTGCCGCGACTACTCTTTCTTGTGTTCTCTTTATCATTTTTTAGATTTTGAACCGACAAATTCCTTAATCTTTTTCTTGAAATTGTCTTTCGAAAACTTCTCAGCGCTTTTCTTTATTGTAGCAGGTTCAAAATGTATCTTTGTAGATCTATCTATAGCAGAATTCAGGCTTTGGACGGTTAATATGTCAAAGAAAACTCCGGTTTTTCCATCCTCTACGGTTTCTAAAACTCCTCCGGACTTATAAGCAACGACCGGAGTGCCCAACATTTGCGCTTCAACCGGGGTAATTCCGAAGTCTTCGTCCTCCGACGCAAAAATAAAAGCTTTTGCCTCTGCCATTAGTTGATATTTTTCGTTATCTGATACCTCCCCTAAGAATTCGATGTTTTCTTTTGAACTATCCAAGTCCTCTGCCCCGCCGAAAGTCCTTCCGAAAACCTTCAGAGGCAATCCATTTTTTTCAAAAGCTTTAACAATTAGGTCAATATGTTTTGGCCTTGCAATTCTTCCTCCAGCGAGAAAGAAATTTCCTTTTTGAACATCTAAATTTTGAGCTTCAACCGGCGGATATATAACTTTTGAATCTTTCCTATAAAATTTTTGGATTCTTTTTCTCGTGTTTTCGGAGTTGGCGATAAAAAAATCAACGTTTTGCGAGCTCCTAAAATCAACCATTCTTAAAATATGGTTTGAAACCTCGCCGAATACTCTCAAAAATACATTCCTTCTCCAATCTCTTGCGGTTGCATATCCATAGAGGTATCTTGGAGGTGTATGCGTATAGCAGATCTGAACAGCATTTTTCTTTTTGATTAAGTTTGGTGTGTATGCTCCTGTTTGGGAAACTATAACGACGTCAAATTTTGAGAAATCAAAATCTCTGAAGACTAAAGGCGCCACTAATCTGGCCGGGCTTATCAATTTACTATTGAATGGAACTTCCTGGAGCGGCGAAGTTTTAATGCCCCAATCTTTGAACCTGTTTCGGTGCGGCCCGAGGAATTCCGGAAGAAAAACAGTGGTAAAAACAGGAGCTTTAGGATAGAGTTCATGCAAAGTCTCCAATACTCTCTCTGCCCCACCATACTCCTTTATATAATCGTGAACTATCGCAACTCTCAAAGTAATTTCATCTGTGAAACAAACTCTTTTTTCTCTCCAATTTTAAAAACCTCGTCAACTCTTCTTGGTAATGTTTTAAAATCGTACGCTTCCATTGCCTTTTTTAGGGCTTCAACGTCTAA
>DASRFS010000038.1:0-4868 GCA_035651435.1 Patescibacteria group bacterium
AAGGCAAAAGAGTACTCGTATCAGAAAAGTTCACAAGTTTGGGTATTAAGGAATATTGCTGGATAAATGCATCGGGGTTTGGTGAGGATAATTCCAAAAGGAAAACTACAACGTTTAAAGCAATCAGTAAAACGGTGAAGATGGGAAATCCTCTGGATTTTACCGAATCGGAAATAGGAATCATAATTTTACTTTGTTCTAATCAATTTTGGGTAAGAAAAAACCTCCTTGCGGAGGTATTTTCCTGCCTGTCCTTTTAAGGGGACTTGCGTAAACCAATCTTTCGATTAATTTACACTATTTTTTAGGATAGTTGAGATAATATACAGGGCGGGGAGAGGCAAGTCAACTAGGATCATTTAGGTCAAACCAGATCAGCTTACAATCTTACGACTGTCATTTGGGGAACCGAGCAAATTTCAATTGGGCCTCCGATTCTGCCGTAGGTTCTAAGAACTTCGTCGTCTGATTCAAATTCTTCTCTAAATTTAACAAAACCCGTTTTTGGATCAATGACGTGAGATACTATTGGTCCGTCTTCTTCAAGTCTCCATACGTGGAAATTCGGAGAGCGTAAGTATGGCCTTCCCTAATGATTGAACCTTCGACCGGACTATCGCCTGTAGCGCTTGCCATAGTTTCATCGAGTCTCGCTTTGATTCCTCTTATTGCCTGTCGGTCGGTTTCTTTCATAATTTTGGAATGTTACCACCGGGGTTAACTTAAGTTAAGATGTGCGCCCGAAGGGAATCGAACCCCCAACCTTGTCGTTAGAACCGACCTGCTCTATCCGTTGAGCTACGGGCGCATGGAGCGGGTGAAGAGAATCGAACTCTCGTGACAACTTTGGAAAAGTTGCGTTCTACCATTGAACTACACCCGCGAGCTTGTTTAGTATAGCAAAATTCCCAAGAAAAAACCTCCTTGCGGAGGCCTTTCCTGCCTGTCACTTTTTAAGGGTGACTTGCGTAAATCTTTCTTGCGATTGATTTACCCTATCTTTTTTAGGGATAGTGAAAAACACTATACAGGGTAAAGCGGAGCATGTCAACTAGGAACTTTTAGGTCAAACCCAGTCAATATTATTTGGATGCAATAGAATATTTTCTGCAATTCTTCTCCTTTTCGCATATTACCGCGACGTAAGTTTGGGCATGGCTTTCAAAGTGTTTCATTTTTACTTCATCCGAAAGGTTGTCGGGGATTCCTTGCCCCGGAGATAATTTCCTTGCGAGTTCGGGATTTTTCCCAGCTTCTGCATAAAGTTCTTTTTTTCCCTGGATGGGGCAGCCTATACACATTTCGGGGCTCACAAAAAGATAGTAGTCCTTTGAATAGCTCAATAGTGTAAGAGATAGGTAAACGAGCGAGACAATTAGATTGAGGTTTGATTAAAATTACTGTAAAATGTGGTTTACGCCGTGGTGGTGGAATGGTATACACAGAGGCCTTAAGAGCCTCCGTTAGCAATAACATGCGAGTTCGACTCTCGCCCGCGGCACCCAGTGTGTCTCTTGTCTTCTCAATATCGAGAATAGCTTGGTAATACGGGCTAATCTTGGTGTTCAGGAGTATATAGATGGTCAACTCTTGCTATATAGCGTGAGATGCTGTACTTTAAAATTGTGAAGATGAAGTTACAAACGATCGCATTAATAATTTGGCTGTGCGAAGGGACTAAGCCTCGAAAGGACAAAAGATGGAAAAACGCGTATTCATATGCAATCGAAGTAACTAATACAAATCCTCTTATTATTAAAATTTTTATAGATTTTCTTAGAAAAATCATAAAAGTACCTAACCAAAAAATGCATGCCCAGGTTCAAATACATAAAGGGGATAATCAAAAAGAAATTGAATTTTTTTGGTCAAATGTTACGGATATACCCATAACACAATTTAATAAGACAATAATCAGAGAAAAAGGTAGGAAACCGGAAAAGACAAAGGGAACATTTAAAATAAGAATATATGATAAAATAATTTTTCAAAAACTTGAAAATTTATTAAGACTAGAGTTAGAAAAGTTTAATACCGGGGGTTAGCTCAGTTGGTAGAGCGGGCGGTTTGGGACCGTCAGGTCGGAGGTTCGAATCCTCTACCCCCGACACTAGATCTTCATTTGACTGCTTCGCTTAAAAGACTTATGCTCAGGATATGCTAAAAGGGAGGTGGAAAAAAGTGGGTAATCCTACTGACACTATGTACGGATTGGGATTTTTGGGCGCAGCAATTTACTTTATTCAGCACGCGCATTCTTTTTCTGACGGAGTTTTGGGAATTTTAAAAGCTATAGTTTGGCCGGGGATTTTAGTTTACAAAGTTTTGGGACTTCTTAAGATGTAGTTTTTTAGGAATTTCTGAACTAGAAATCTACCCGCAAAAGCTGAAATTATTCCGATTACCGCTCCTCCTAGTATATCCAAGGGGTAGTGAACTCCGCCCATAATTCGAGCTATTCCCATGACAATTGCGGCAATAAAAAAGAAAGCTCCCCATTTTTTATTGTAAAAATATACTGCTGTGGCCAAAGCGAAGAAAAAAGTCGCGTGTCCGGATGGGAAAGACCAGTTTTTCTCGTAAATAAGCTGAGTTACGTTCATGACCGAAAACGGCCTCGGACGGTGGTAGAAGTATCTGATCAGCTCAGTAAAAACTCCACGGGCAAGAATCGTCGAAACGGCGGCATTTAAAATTGCACCCTTTTTGTCGCTTGTAAACTTCCAGACAAAAACCAAAAAAATAAGGGCAACGAGAAAAGGAGATTTGTCGCCAAGAAAGAGGATCAAAGAATCACCAAGACGTGAAACTCCTGCAAAACCATTTAAAAAAGTAAAAAGCGAAGTATCTATTCCCACAAACTCAGTATATCAGTTTTTAGTCAGCCGCTGTTTCTGCTTCGATTTCCTGAACCGGAGCGCTTTGAGACGACTCTAGAAGTCTTCTTCGGACTTCTAAAGCCTTCTGTGTCAAAATTGGTGATGTCGACTCAAGGGCAAACTTTGTGCTTGCCGCGAGAGCCCTTTCACCCATTTCAGATAAGCTCATCATTTGGATTTTATCTCCTTCTTAAATTACTTGTCAATGCTGAAAATTGACACTTTCAAGTTGTGCCCGTCAAAGTCAAAATCCATTTCAACAGGATTTGATTTATTATCCTTGATATATAAGTTTTGCAGCTCGTTAGACCCTGAAGTCATAGGGTTGGCATAAATGGAAACTCCGTAGTCTCTTGGAACGTCCGGAATAACCGCAAAATCGTGCCTGGTAGGCGAAACTACCTCCAAACCTGCATCCCTGGCTACCCAGTTAATAAACGAGGCTAAATGGCACACACCGTCTCCAACCAACCACCCGTCGGACTTATACCCTTCGGACCAGTTAAAGTGAGATCCAGTTGTTTTAATAACGGAGTTTTTGAATTCGGGCAAAATATCGTCGTGAAATGCAAATGTTTCTCCGGGTTTTAAGGTAAATTCGTAATGGAAAGGCTTTTCAACCGCAGCCCAGTTTACATCCTGGGTTTTTTCGTAACCTCTAAGGTAAGCAACTGCAAGGAGAATGTTGTCTTTAAATATATCACTGACCCATTTATCCGCGTATCTGTCTTCTAAAGAATAAGATCGGGAAGCAAGTAAATGCCTGTTGTCCATGGTATTAGGAACTGGTCCGGTGACCAGATTTAATAACAAGGAAAAAGTTACGAAAATTGTTGGGAACATATTCAAAAAAAACTCTCGCCTTTTCTTGCGAGAGTAGGCAGTAATCTTACCAGAAAAAAGGCCTATAGTCAAGTTATTCGGGCTTTGACAAACTCAAAATAATCCTTTAGGCTAGTTTTATGAGGGAGAAACTGCTCTTTCTTCTCGTCTTGGCATTTTTTGGTACTTATCTAGCCTCGTCTTTAGGCATAAATCCCTTCCAGAAAAAGGACGTCTGCGCAAACTCCATCTCTTGCATAAAAGACCTTACAGGGCTTCCGCAGGATGTAAGTCAGGGAGTCTTTATGGGAAGAAAAGTTACGGTTCCCAAGGAGATAGTAAAAGCTATAGATGAAAGACAAGTCTTAGGCCAAGCCTCCAATCCAAATAAGCACATCTTCGTCGACCTTTCAAAGCAAGAACTTAGCGCTTACGAAGGAGATAAGCTGGCTTTTTCGTTCCCTGTTTCAACAGGGAAGTGGAGATATACTCCGACAGGAGATTTTAGGATCTGGATAAAGCTAAGGTACGTGCGAATGACGGGCGGAGACCCAGCTGATGGTACTTTTTATGACCTTCCAAACGTGCCTTACACCATGTTTTTCTACAATAGTCAGTACCCTCAGTCTATGGGATTTGGACTCCACGGAGCCTATTGGCACAACAACTTCGGGCATCCGATGTCGCACGGCCGCGTGAATATAAGTATCCCAAACGCCGAGAAGCTATTTAACTGGGCAGATCCTCCTGTGCAAGGATACACAACTTACTCTTCCCAGGACAATCCGGGAACGCTTATTACGATTTATGGGGTAACACCGAATGAATAATTCTCTGGTTAAAGTATTAAAAAAGCATCATGCCGCTGCCAAACGCAAGCTTAAAAGTCACAAAAAAGCTTATGCCTGGCTTCAAGAAAGGGGTCTTGATGTTGGACAGCTCCGCGAGAAGTCAGCGCGGCTTCTCACCGCAGGCACATTGGCCGGATCATTATTTTTATCGCCCGGCCATGTGGATATCCAAAAAATAACATCCGATCTTGCCCAAAGAGTTTACGCAAGCGAAATTTCAGGGGACAAAGTCAGGGTTTCTCTTGCAGCTGCGCTTGCCCCCCTTTTGCCGGATAAGCCGGCGCCGCTTAGTCAGCAAACGGAAACTCAAATTTCA
>DASRFS010000039.1:0-4344 GCA_035651435.1 Patescibacteria group bacterium
TTTGCATATAAGGTAGATCTTCTCTATCAATCACTCAAACTTTCAAAAAAAACGGTTGAAGTTCCGCTGGAGTTTGCTTCTCGCACAAAAGAAAGATCAAAGTTCAATTACAACGAAATGTTGTCAACGTTCAAAGTAGCAATTATTCTAGGAATTTTAGATAAACAAAGGTTTGTTAAATTTGCGATCGTCGGTGCGACAGGCTTTGTGATCCAAACAGCAGTTTTCGAAGTGCTCGGGGTATTTACAAAAATCCTTTCTCCATCAGTTGCGACCGTAATCGGTGGAGAATTGGCGATAATAAGCAATTTTACTTTGAACAATGTCTGGACATTTAAGGAAGAAAAAATAACAGGTATAAAAATCATCTGGAAGTTTATTCAATTCAATTTAACAAGTCTCTTAGCTCTGCTCATACAATTCGTAATCTTAAGAATTGGGGAAACCGTAAGCGCGGGAAACAAGTTGATAATTCAGGGATTCTATCTTTTCGCCATATTCATAGTTTTGATTGTAAACTATATCATATACAACAAAATTATCTGGAAAACAAAGAAGTAAGGTCCACTAAATACTCAACTTTCGACCCTCTCTTTACAAACACAGGCAAAGCCATTCCAACCATTAATTCTGCGGAATGGCTTGACCCGTTTAGATTTAATGTTAGCGATAGTTGTTTGCCTTCTTTCTCTATAGCAATTTCAATCCCGCGCTCTTCATTTTTCTTATTGCTGAAAATCGTCTTCACAGTCCCCAATCCCAAAAACTCGGCCTCCAGTTCATACCTCCTTACACAATTTGGACAAACTTCTCTTGGAGGAAAACTAAGCGATCCGCAACTTTGGCACTTGCTCCCAACCATTTCTAACCTCTGAGCTCTATTTCGCCAATTGATAGGGATACGATTATCAGGTGACACCAACAAAAGTATACCACAAGTCACAATAGCGGTCCCCAATTGGCGACCGGCATAACATTATTTGCAATAAATGCCAATGAGAAAAGAAAAATTGGAATAATTAAAACCATAAATGCGATTTTAAATTCTTTGGTAACTAAATATTTGGAAAATGCTGCAAAAATGAACGGAACAATCGGAAGCGCGTATCTCATCAAATCACGATGGGCGACAAACAAAATAGACCCGAAGAACACTCCCACAAACCAGGCAAGTGTAAACTGTTTATGTTTAATTAACTGCGTCAACGAAATCGCGCCAAACAAATAAATGAAAATTATCTCTTCCAACCAAAATGTTCCAACCCACGGCGCGTTATAATTAAATATCTGAAAAGGTGGGAACAACAAATGTATATTATCTCCAGAATTAAAATAAGCGAAAAAATTTCCAAATTGCAGTTTATAGATATAAAATACTCCAGCGAGTGCAAGTGGTATCAAAACAACTGGGTATTTTCTAAAATTTAAAGACCTCGTCCAATTGCTAAATTTGGAAATTGCCAGTAATTTTAATCTTGGTACAATGGTAGCCGCGCTAAAAGCAACAAAAAGCAATATCCCCGGGGATTTAGTCATGGTCGCAACAGCACCTGCAATAGCTGAAAACCAATAACGTTTTTTGTCCCAGAAATAAATCGCGGCAGTTACCGATGCAATAAACAAAGGTTCAGGCGAACCAACCGATCGTACAATAAGCCATCTCGCGGGAAAGATAGAAAAGACAAAGGTAAGCCAGAGCGCGTCTATTTCGTTAACATAGTTTCTAATCAATTTATTGAAGAAAAAAAGAGCAAAAAAAGAAGAGATAAGAGTAACGGCAAGCATAGAGTAAGGAAAATTCTTAGTAACTAATCCAAATCCGCGGATAAGAAGAGGGAAGAGAGGAAAATGCGCGGCATAATACTCGACGGGAAGGTTAAATTGAAAATTTGCTTTAATAGCCGAAGAATCATACCAAGTCTTAGCAACAACCAAATAAAGCGGACCGTCATAATTGGCAACTACAGTTTCCATTCCGTTCTGGGGAAGGGGAATGTTGTTTACTTCAGGCGCTTTGAAATAAAAAAATGCCCAAATAACAAGCGTCGGTACAAGCGTAAGCAAAAGGATAGGCAAGATGTTTTTAAGAATTTTCATTGATATAATAATACCATGTCAAAGCTTATTTCTGAACTTTCCGTCTTTTTCCCAGCCTACAACGAAGAAGGAAACATAGAAAAAACAGTCCAAGATGCCAAAGATGTGCTACTAAAAATTGCAAAAAAGTGGGAAATAATTATAGTTAACGACGGAAGCAAAGATAAAACTTCACAGATAGGTCACAGATTAGCAAGAAGCGACAAAAGAATTAGAATAATCGATCAGGAAAATCGCGGATACGGAGGAGCTCTAAAAACGGGGTTGTACAACTGCAAATATCGCTGGATTGCGTTCACTGATTCAGATGGGCAGTTTGACTTCAAAGAAATTGAAAATTTTATTGAAACACAAAAACTGGAAAAAACCGATCTCGTAATCGGATATTACAAAAAAAGGCAAGTATCAAAACTTAAAATTATAACTAGCAAAATGTGGGAATTTGCGGTCTTTATTCTTTTCGGACTCCACGCAAAGGATATAGATTGCGGTTTCAAATTTATCTCAAGAAAAGTCTTAAGTGCAATTCCAAAATTAAAAAGTGAAAGAGGAGCATTCATCTCAAGTGAATTCTTAATAAAAGCAAAAAGAGCGGGATTTAAAATATCAGAAATTCCAGTAACCCATTACCCAAGGACAAAAGGTTCTGCGACCGGAAGAAATATAAACGTCATACTTAGAAGTTTTATAGATTTAGGAAGGCTATGGATAGAGTTAAATCTTGGATTATAAACCACAAGCTCGAGTTTTTGTTATTAGCTTCGATTCTGGTGATTGGAGCATTCTTGCGTCTGTACAAAATAAATGAATACATGACTTTTCTAGGCGACGAAGGTCGCGATGTAATAATAGTGAGAAGGCTATTGGTAGAACTTCATCCACCGCTAATAGGGCCGGGCACTTCCATTGGCAATATGTATCTCGGACCCCTTTATTACTACATGATGGCAATACCTCTTCTATTAGCAAATTTCAATCCGGTAGGCCCAGCAGTATTCATCGCGCTCTTGGGCATATCTACAATTTGGTTTCTCTGGTTTGTCATTAAAGAATTCTTTCCTACAGAAAAAGTAAACACGGGAGCTCTTCTAGCAAGCCTCCTATATGCGATCTCTCCTGTAATTATTACCTATTCCAAATCATCCTGGAACCCAAACATAATGCCTTTCTTCTCCCTTCTCACAATATACGCAATGTGGAAAACTTGGCTAAAAGGGCAATACAAATGGCTTGTGATAGGGGGAGTATCTTTTGCCTTCGTCCTTCAATCACATTATCTGGGTCTACTCCTGGCCCCAACAATATTTGTAGTTTGGTTTCTCGCTTTTATTAAATCCCAAAACAAAAAAAGACTCGTCTTCTTTTCATTCCTGAGCCTGATACTGTTTCTTCTTCTAATGTCTCCACTCATGTTTTTTGACTTGAGACACAACTTCATAAACTTCAATGCCATAAAAGCATTCTTCACCAACCGTGAGACAACTGTTTCCGTTCTTCCCTGGAAAGCAATTCCCGGTATTTGGCCGATATTAAATTTAGCCTCAACTGACCTGGTCGCTGCAAAAGTTACGTCAGCCGGGACGCTCACCGCTTCGATCATCGCTTTTTATTTCATTTACGAATATCTGATTCGCAAAGAAAAATACAATCTGCGTAAAGTCTCCATCGTGCTGATTATAACTTTATGGTTGGGATTCGCGCTCTTGGGATTGGCGCTCTATAAACAACACATCTACGATCATTACCTTGGGTTTATTTTTACGGTCCCATTTATAATTATGGCCTCAGTGATCCAATTGCTCATAGACAGATTTAAAAACCTCGGCCTAATTATAGGCATTATCTTTGTTATACTCATCGGATACTTGGATTTAATAAATTCACCAATAAGATTCCCTCCAAACAAACAGCTTGAAAGAGCCCAAGCAGTTGCTAAAAAAGTTGAAGACATAGCAAACAATAAAAATTTCAACTTTGCGTTAATTGCCGACAATAATTACGACAGCGCGTATAAGTACTTCTTAATATTAGACAAAGCAAAAGTGGTAGATATCAATCCTCAAAATACCAAAGACTCCATAACTGACCAATTAATAGTTGTTTGTGAGCTGGAAATCGCAAAATGTGATCCAACTCATAACCCCAAAACAGAAATTGCAGCTTGGGGTTGGAGTAAAGTGGATGTAGAATACGATAACGTCGACGGAGTTACTATCTTTAAACTAGCCCACGCGCAATGAATTACAA
>DASRFS010000040.1:0-8103 GCA_035651435.1 Patescibacteria group bacterium
AACTTCAAAGTTTTGTGACTAGATTGGTTTCTACAACCAATCAACAAGTTCAAACTTTACCCGATTGGATCCAGCCAACTGTTTCTGATGCGCTGACATCTGTGGAGAAAACTGGAATAGTTTCGGCTTCGCCATCTCTTCTTGCAATATTTCCAAAGGCTATATCCGGGTTAGTAAGTTTCGTTATTTTCTTATTTTCAATGTTTGTCTTTCTAAAAGAAGGAGGAAGTTTAATGGATAAGTTTCTACATTTGGTCCCCAACGATTATAAGATTGAAGTCGAAATATTAATTAGAAAGCTAAATTCGGCCTTTGGGGGATATCTAAGAGGACAACTGTTTTTAGTATTTTTTGTTTCGTCCGTATTATTTATTTCGCTTTCGATTCTTGGAGTTAAATTTTCTCTCGTTTTGGCAATTTTTTCGGGACTTGCGGAGATAGTTCCATTTATAGGTCCGATTGTTGCAGGAGCTATTGCTTCTTTTGTTGCGCTGAATTCTCAGAACTCCAATTTTGGATTGAATCCCTACCAATTACTATTTGCGGTAATAATTGTTTACTTCGTTTTGAGACAACTTGAAGATTATTTTGTTACACCCTACGTTATGGGAAAGATAACCAAGCTCCACCCTTTAATAATACTTTTTGCAGTAATTGCCGGCGGCCACACATTTGGAATAATGGGACTGATACTTGCCGTACCCGTGGCAGCTTTCTTTAGAATCCTCTTGGAGTTTTCTCTCGATAAAATAAACAGCCGCGGAAGAAGAACTTAAGTCCACAAAAAAAGTTCCTTGGAAGATGGTAAGCCAGATTCTGTTTTAAGTTGCAATCTATCTCGTTAGTGATATTTCTTCACCTACGGTCCGATTTTACGGACTGCCCTTTTTCAGATGCTCCTTTAAAGCAAGTCAAACGCATCTATTCAAGGTTACAGCAGGTAGGATTGCCCGTTTCACACTCACTCGTCTCTGTTGCTCTCAAATCTTGTCAATTCAAGATTTGTCCTGAACCCACATGTGAGTAAAGGTTCAGAAACTAGCGCTTTCGCGTCGGAACTTACGTTCCATCCCTGGCTTTAAACCTGTCTGGACTTTCCTCTGTATTCAAAGAATACAGTAGCAACTAATCTTCCAAAGAACGCCTATATTTTACCAAAAAGAGGTCATTTTGTCGAGCAAAGCATCTTGTATTCGCAAGCTATGCAGAGGTTATTTCCGGAGCAAAGGAAGCTGCTTTGTGAGATTAATTCTCTTTTTTCAAGTATCGATTTCTTGGCGTTTTCAAGCTGTTCAACCGTCCTTGTAGTAGAGATTTTTTTATCTAATTCCAAATAATAAAGGGAAAGGATCACATCTTCCGCTTTTTTATTCAACACTTTATCGGCAACCATGGTCGCTGCAAGGGCGTAAACATTTAACTGCTGATCAATTGCCAATTTTTTCTCGTCCGGCATATTGCGTCCGGTTTTGTAGTCAATGACTTCAATTTTTCCATTATCCAAAGCATCAATTCTGTCGATTCTTCCTCCTATTTTAAGATCGTCCAACATAAATTGGAAAGGGAATTCCAATGCAAGAGGGAGTTTTTTTTCATCAAAGTTTCTCTCAATGTATGAAGAAATCAATTTTTTTCCTCTTTCGTAGGATTTTGTCTCATCGTGTTTGTTATCGTATCCTTCATTAATCCAGTTCCTCTCAAGCATTGCTAATGCATCCTGGGGTTTCAATTTTTGTCCTTTCAAATGTTCCATATAAAAATCTCTTAGGGTTGAATGTATGCTGGTTCCAAAACTTTGAGCGGACGTCTGGGGAGTTGGAATTTTTAGAATGTATCTTAATTTGTAGTGAAGAGGGCAGATCTCAAAGGTTTGGATTTGGGAATATGAAAGATAAGTGATTGGTTGGCGTTTCGCAACCGGACTTTTTTCCTCGGTCTCTGTAGTATACAAATCAAGAAGAGATAGTTGCCCCTCACCTTTTTCTTGTTTTTGGATCATATCACTTATCGTTTTTTCTCCGAGCGCTTCATATACGAATGGTGAAATCTTTCTTTTTTGCTTACCTTCTCCATAAAATGAAGAGGCAGATAAAAACAATTTATCCTTTGCTCTGGTCATTCCTACATAAAATAACCTTCTCTCTTCTTCAAGATGATAATCTCCAGTTGGGAGAATTTCCTTGATTAATTGTTGAGGAATAGGAATGACTTCTTTTCTTTCTCTGGTTGGAAATCTGCCCATAACCAAATTCACAAGGAAAACTACTGGGAATTCTAATCCTTTACTTGAGTGGACGGATAAAATATTCACGGCATTATTTTCGGTCCAATCCAATGTTGCGGCAAGTGGACTTTCCCCCATTTGCATTGAAAGGTCTATCCATTCGACGATATCAAAAACAGAAGAGCTTATGTGCTCTACTTCGTAAGTTTTCAATTTATCAAAAAATCTCGCAATATTCTTTGCTTCTTTTTCCTCTATCTCCGATTTTGCGTTGGCGACTTCTTTTAAAATTCCGCTATCTTGGAGAAAATAATAAAGTATTTGTCCGGCGGTATCTTTTCTGACTAGTCCTAAATGCCTTTTAATCATTTTTTGGATATATTGCATTTTTTCTTTTGTTATTTCCGAAAGCCCTGTTTCATCTAATTTATCCATCGCTTCAAAAAGTGTGTAATTTCTCTTCTTTGCGAGGTTTAATAGGATTGCTACTTCGATTGGCTGAAATTTGAAGATAGGCATAGTCAAAACCCTGTAGAGTGAGGTTGAATCTTCGAAATTGTAAAGGACTTTGAGGTAGGCGATCAGATTTTTTATTTCTTCCTGATTAAAGAGTCTGCCAGGGCCTAAAAACTGGTAGGGGATTTTATACCTCTCCAAAGCTCTCATGATTGGTTCGGAATGGTCATTTGCCCGAACTAATATTGCGATGTCTTGATATTTGTACTTTCCCAACTGTTCTTTAATTCCTTTCGCGATTTCGTCGCCCTCATCTTCAACCCTTTTGGTGTAGATGAATTCTACTTTCTCACCTTCTATCTCCCTAGCGGAAATTAATTTCTTGTTTATGTTTTCTTTTACTTCCAGGCGGTCGGGGTTGTTGTTTTGTATGACCCTATACGAAGTATCAAGGATTTCCTTGGTAGACCTGAAATTCTTAATAAGTGTTACGACCTTTGTCTTTGGGAATTTCTTTTTGAACTGTATGATATTTGAAACAGAACTTCCCCTAAATCTATAGATCGACTGGTCGTCATCTCCGACTACGGTTATGTTCTTTCTTTCTCCTGCTAAAAGTTCTGATAATTCATTCTGTGCATAATTCGTATCTTGAAATTCGTCAACTAAAACATATTTAAATTGGTCTTGATAAGTTTTAAGAATATTTTTCCTTGATCTAAAAAGCTTTAGCGTATTTGCAATCAGATCTGAAAAATCGAAATATCCCTCTTTTATCTTCAAGTCTTCATAAACTTTATAAGCATTTGCCAATTCTTCGTATCTTTCTTTCTCTTCTTTATCGATTGATTTGTCCTTTGCCATTTTTTTAACAAACTGCATGTATTGTAAGGGGTCTACGTCTTCGTCCTTGAGCCTTGAAAAATGCGAAACCATTGCCTCTAAAAATTTATTGGGGTTACCAAAGGGGCGAAAGTAATTTAAATTAAACTTTTGAATATTTTTCCTGATAAATAAAACCGATTCGGCTTCGGTCAAAACCTTATAGGAAGAGGAGATTCCGATATGTATTGCTTCCGATCTAAGAATCCTATCGCAAAAGGAATGAAATGTAGAGATCCACATCTGCGTATAGCCATAAGGCATAGCAAGGTCAACTCTCTCTTCCATTTCCAAAGCCGCCTTTTCGGTAAAAGTTAGAGCCAGAATTTCTGAAGGAGGAATTTTCTTTTTGAGGATTAAATATTTTATCCTCTCTGTTATGACTGTGGTTTTTCCCGTTCCCGCGCCAGCAATTATGAGAAGCGGCCCATCTCCATGTTCAATCGCCTCGAATTGCTCTTTTTCAAGCTTGGTTTTAGTCATTATTTTCCTCGTATCCACAATTGTAACATACGCTCAATTCACTTCCTTTTTTAGGTCTAACTTACTGGGCAATTATCGTGCCTCTTTCAGTTGGATCTAAGTGATTGTGATACGTAAATGTTCCAGTCTGAGGTATAACAACCTGCAAAGTTTGTCCATCAGCGATTGGTCCTAAGTTAAGGAAAGGAAACAGGTTATGGATAGGATGAGGGTCAGAATTAATCTGAGCCAAAGTCCCGCTTTTGTTTACAAAACTAACAGTGTCTCCTTTTTTGACCGTTATTGTAGCTGGACTAAATCCATTAGCGGTTAAGGTTACCGTATTTGCGCTCTGTTGTGCCGAAGGACTTGCCGTTGCTTGGGTTGTAGGAGCTGGAGTTGCAACGGTTGTTTTTTGTGATCCTCTAGAAAGAAGAAAAAATCCGCCTGCAACTATTAAAACTCCAACAATTCCTAATAAAATTTTATTCATTTTTCACCTCCTTTCAAAAATTAATTTATTGTTTCCGGATCGGGAAGGGCACTTTCTATCGAAACTTCAGGCTCTTCTATTAGTTCTGCCGTTGGTTCCTCAAGCTTAATCTTATCAACGGTTCTAATTAATTGATTAGTCCTTGTTGAATTAACCTTGTCGTATTGTTCGGAGAGGGCATTAATTCTCCCGCCTATTTTTTCAAATTCTTCATTGTATTTTTTGAATTCTTCTTCAAAAGTTTTGATGAATGTAATTATCTTATGAATATTCTTCTGGTATTTAAAGTTACTGTACGATTGCCTTATAAGTCTTAAAATCGCTGTAAAGTTAAATGGACCGGCAAAAATTACCTTCTGCCGCATCGCTTCTCCCCACACATCGTTCATTTGCTCATAGATAAAGGAAAAAATCATCTCGTTTGGTATAAAGAGAATTGCGAAATCTACTGTATTGTCGGAGGGATTAATATATTCTCTTGTTGTTATCTGTTTTATTTTTTCTTTGACGTCTTTTTCAAAAGCTTTTAAGTGCTCTTGTTTCATCGCCATATCCTCTGTTTCGGTCATCCTTTGAAGATTATTGTAGGGAAACTTAACATCGACATTAATTTTTACTCCATCCGGAAGAAAGATACAGAAATCCGGGCGGTTTGATGTTTCACCCTGAGCTTTGTTTCTCACGTAGTCGGTTCCGTTGACGAATCCCGACATCCTTAAAAGATCTTCCGCAACTTGTTCTCCAAATTGCCCACGCAATTGGTTATTTGATAGGATTTTTTTAAGCCCTTCCGTAGAAGTCTTAAGTTGTTCGGTAATTTCTTTATGCCCGGCGAGTTCCTGTTTTAATGCGCTGAAGGATCCGACTCTTTCTCTTTCTGCGTTCTCAAGTTTTTGGGCATTCTGTCTCATCTCATCTTTTACCTGTTTTACCAAGTCTTCTATTGCTTCTTTTTTATTTGTGAGGTCGGTCTTTATTTCTTGTTTTTCGGCTGCCAGTTTCTGGTCGGCAATGTTTATTACGTGTTCGGTGGCTCTGTTCAATACTCTCATAAAGATCTCGTTTAATTTTTGCTCGAAGTAAAAAATAAGTTTTGATCTAAAGAAGTAAACACCTCCAGCCACCAATACTACCATTAGAAGAATTACAAAAAGGCTACCCATTGGAGAACTATTATATAACGCTTTTTATGCAAAAGAAAGTTGGGGATTGGCTGAAATTTTATCCCAGTTTATAGGTTCGCCATTATAGAAAGCTGCCGCTGCGATCATTGCCGCATTGTCCGTGCAAAGCGACTTAGGCGGTATAAAAAGTTCCTGCCCGGATTTGTTTTTCAGATCATCTCTAAGCATTTGATTAGCTGCAACCCCTCCACCAAGAAGGATAGATTTGACCTTAAGCTCTTTTGCTGCTTTTAAGGTTTTTGTAACAAGGACATCAACCACTGCTTTTTGGACTGAAAATGAAATTTCCTGAATTTGCACGTTGCTCAACTTCTTACCTTGGACTTCCCTCAAAACAGCAGTTTTAAGTCCAGAAAAAGAAAAGTCAAAATCTTGGGAGTTAATAATGGGTCTTGGAAAATTATAGTTATCAAACTTTATATCCTTACCGGCTTTTTCGATTTCCGGTCCACCCGGATATGGTAAGTTGAGAAGTCTGCCGATTTTATCAAAGGCTTCTCCTGCCGCATCGTCCTTAGTTCCACCGACCCATTTAATTTTCTTGTGGTTTTCGATAATAAAAAGATCGGTATGTCCTCCAGAAACTATTAGTGATAAAGCGGGGAATTCTATATTTTTATTTTCAAGCCAGTTTGCATAAATGTGGCCGATTAAATGATTAACCGGAATTATTCTTTTTTTAAAAACGTAGGATAAGGTTTTTGCTGTCTCAACTCCAACCAAAAGCGAACCTATTAATCCCGGCCCGACAGTGACCGCGATCGCGTCGAAATCGGAAACCAAAGCCTCCTTTAGGACAGGGATAATATATTTTATTTGCTCTCTTGCAGCATTTTCTGGAACAATTCCTCCTGTTGTAGCATGAAGAGGTAAAGATGATGCGGTTACGTTTGATATTACTTCGAGCTTTTCTCCGGTTGATTTAATTAAGGAAGCGGAAGTCTCGTCGCAGGAAGATTCGATACCTAAAATTGTCATCTAATATTTTTGTATTCAACCGAATCTCCAACTTTAAAATTATATTTGGTTGATGTTTGAGCTTTTACCTCTAAAACCCTGTCCGCAGGTTCAGTTGGGGTGTAAAGAATCAAATTTCCATTTGAAGTTGGAACTTCCGCATAAATAGTTACAATCTTATTTCCGTTTATAAAAATTATGTCAATTGGAAATTTCATATCCTTCATCCAAAAAGGATAAAAATCAGCCTTGTCAAATATAAAAAGCATACCTTTATCTTGATCTATTTTACTGTACTTTGAAAGTCCAATCTGTTTATCTTTTTCATCTTTCGCAAGAATTAAAGAAAATGTATGTCCATCTATTTTTATCGTTGGAGAGACTAGTCCCTTGTATACAAAAATTCCTATTAAAAGTGCAAATAAGGCAAAAATCACGAGTAAATAAAATTTAAGATTCATATTTTGTTCTAACAATCTCTAAAAGTTTAGTTGTAGAAATATTGTTAACCCTCTTTACTGTCAGTAATTTTGGCCCAAACTTCTCCATTTGTCTTTCCTTGTGTTCAATTTTTCTGTCTCCTTCCACAGTTCCAATAAATGTCGGATTAATCGCTTTTATAATTCGGTCGTAATCAGAATGCTTTAAAACTCCATTTAGATTAATAACATAATCGACCATTTCAAGGCAAGAGAGAATAAGAGATCGATCTTTTTGGTTATTTATTGGACGGTTTTTCCCCTTCATCTTCCTAACTGATTCGTCACTTTCTAGAAGAACAACTACATTCCCCTTCTTTTTTACCTCGTGCAGAAAATAGATATGTCCTTTATGCAGTATGTCAAAACAGCCACCTACAAGCACAATATTTTTTACTGTTTTTAGTTTTGATATATCCTTCTGGCTTAGAATTTTTCCCATTATTGTGTACCTCTTAGGAATACTGCTTGCCATGGTTGGTAGTTTGATACAAATTTATCTGCCAGAACAACTCTACCGTTTTTTCTTACTTCGCGCGTAAAGTAAACATCCGCTCCAGCAGCTTCGAAATCGACTTGCTTTATGACACCCTTTGGAAGAGTGGGATCGTCCTGATAGAGGGGCGGAGGAGCCGGAGTTTGGTTGGTGATTACAGAATTTGAAATAGAAACTTCCCTTCCATCCTTTGTTCCGTAAAGATTAAAAGTTAATCTTAGGTTGTCGTAGTCCACCACGGTTTGAATCAGAATATAATTTCCCGTGTCATTTCTGAATTTAAGATCCACGCTTGGATAATAAATTGTGGCGTCTAGTCCCGGAGGCGAATCTTGTTCGTAGTAGCCCACCCGATAAGAGTGCGGGTGCCTCTCCACAATTGGCAACCCGGCATTCAAAAGAGCTCTGAAAAAAGTCGTGGAAACCTGGCATACTCCGCCTCCATCTCCCAGAACTGTCTTACCGTTTGC
>DASRFS010000041.1:0-4135 GCA_035651435.1 Patescibacteria group bacterium
ACGTTAAAGGAGGAAGGTGCGAAGCTTGTCAGGGTGAGGGAAGGATAAAAATTGAGATGCAATTTTTACCGGACGTGTATGTTGTCTGCGAGGTGTGTGAAGGAAAAATGTACAACAAAGAAGCTTTGGAGGTCCTGTTCAACGGTAAAAACATAGCGGAGGTTTTAAATATGAGCGTTGCCGAAGCTTTGAATTTCTTCTCTTTTGTAGGGGGACTCTCACATAAACTTCAGACACTCAATGACGTCGGGCTTTCATACATAAAATTAGGACAACCGGCACCGACTCTTTCGGGAGGGGAAGCGCAAAGAGTCAAACTTGCTGCTGAATTGTCTAAAAGAGGTTCAAATTCCCTATATCTTTTGGACGAACCTACAACCGGACTTCACTTTGCCGATTTAGAGAAACTTTTACTCGTTTTAAGAAGATTGGTAGACCAAGGAAACACGGTAATAGTCATAGAGCACAATTTGGATATTATAAAAAACGCGGACTATATATTGGATTTAGGCCCGGAAGGTGGAGAAAAAGGTGGAGAGATCGTCGCAAAAGGAAGTCCCTTGGACATAGCTAAAAATAAAGATTCATACACGGGACAATTCCTGAAAAAAGTGTTAAATTGAAATAGTGAGGCGTATTCTCGTAGCACTTTTCTTTTAATTTTTCTTGCATTTCCAAAACCTGCACTCGCCGCGAACTTCACTACGGATTACTTGGTAACCTACACCGTGGCAAATACCGCCCTCACCCATGTAAATCTTGATGTTTCGTTGACAAATTTAACAGACGAGTTTTATGCTTCTCAGTACACGATACAGGTGGGGTTTAAAGACATTCAAAATGTAAAGGCCTCAGATCCCGACGGACAAATTTCTCCAAAAATAACCTCAACCTCAAAGGGCGAAACGGTTGAACTTGTTTTTAATAAAAGAGTAGTTGGCAAAGGAAATAAATTAAACTTTAATTTGGCTTTTGACACGAACGAGGTTGCCGAAAGCTCAGGCGATGTCTGGGAGATTAATATTCCGGGTATTTCAAATCAAAGCGACTTTTCCTCCTTCAATGTTGTTGTATTCTATCCGGGATTTTTAGGTAGTCCGGCATTTATAAAACCGGACACGGGAAACCAGCTGGGAAGAACAGCAGGAAACCGACTATCTTTTTCAAAGGGAGATTTAGGTTTATCGGGAATCTCGATAGCTTTTGGAAAATTTCAGACGTATTCTTTTAATCTAACTTATCATCTGCAAAATAAAAATCTTTTCCCCATACAAACTGAGATTGCCCTTCCTCCCTCAACTAACTATCAGGACATAGAACTTGATGATTTATCTCCAAGACCTACAAACGTAACTTTAGACAACGACGGAAATTGGCTGGCCCAATATGTACTCAAACCCTCGCAAGATGTAAAAGTTGTTGCAGCGGGAAAGGCAAGAATTTACCTTGAACCAAAAGGCGACAAAAACACAAAAGACAGTGGGGCTATTGCCTCGTATCTCTCTCCCGAGAGGTACTGGGAGACACAGGACCCCAAAATTGTTGCCCTTTCCTCAAGATTAAAAACGGCGAAGGATATTTATCAGTATGTTGTAGATAATTTATCTTACGATTATTCAAGGGTAAGCTCGGGAAAACCCAGAGAGGGAGCAGCAGCCGTCGTAAACGACCCGACATCGGCGGTATGTCTTGAGTTCTCAGATCTTTTTGTTACTTTAGCCCGAGCTTCGGGAATTCCGGCCCGTGAAATAGATGGATTCGCGAATACTAAGAATACCGTAGAAAGGCCCTTATCGCTCGTTAAAGATGTGCTGCACGCGTGGCCCGAGTACTTCGATAAGACAAGAAATGAGTGGATTATGGTTGATCCGACCTGGGGGAATACAACAAACGGAATAGATTATTTCAATACCCTCGATTTTGACCATTTTGCATTTACAGTCAAGGGTAAAGACAGTAATTACCCAGTTCCGGCCGGCGGGTACAAAAGAAGCAGTGATCTTTCAACCAAGGATGTCGATGTAGTCGTAGCCCAAGGATTTTCTGGAAACGATAAGGAAAGTCTGACTCTAATTATTCCAAAAAGAGTACTTCCCTGGATCCCGATACACGGAACGGCAAGAATTCAAAACGTTGGGAGTTCAATTTCCAGTCCTCAAACGCTAAATATCTCAGCTAAAGAACTTATTGCCGATAAAAAAACCGTCAGTGTTCCACAGATTCCCCCCTTTGGTTTTATCGATGTTCCTCTAGATTTCAAAAGTCCTTCTTTTTTGACAAATACGAATGACACAATTACAATAGGCTACGGAAAAAATAGTTTAAAACAGGAAATTTTGATTTCCCCTTTTGTTTTCAACAATTTTTATGGAGGTATTTTAGTTTTTGTCTTCGTCACAATTGTATCAATCATTACCGCAAGATCCGGGCGTGTACATATTCCTTGGAGAGTCAAAGGAAATACTTTACGTAGGTAAGGCAAAAAATCTAAAAAAAAGGGTTTCATCATACTTTACTCAAAGAAAAGACCTAGGAGAAAGAACGAAACTTCTCGTTTTACAGATTAAAGGAATTAAGATAGTTAAAGTCGAGTCGGAAATTGAATCTCTGCTTCTTGAAGCAAACCTTATCCAAAAATATAAACCCAAATATAACGTGAGATTTACCGATGGGAAAGCTTACCCAATGATAAAGGTAACAATTAAAGATATTTATCCGAAAGTTTTAATGGCGAGAAGAATAGACGATAATAAATCCCTCTTTTTCGGTCCTTATCCTAATGTTTCGGCTTTAAGAATAGTCTTAAAAATAGCAAGAAGAATTTTCCCGTACCAGTCCGTTCTCCGCCATCCAAACAGGCTTTGCCTCTATAACCATATCGGGCTTTGCCCGTGTCCGGAGGTTACCAAAGATCCTTATTACAAGAAAAACATAAGACATTTGGTAAGTTTCTTACGAGGAAATACCAAGAAAGTTTTAAACGACCTAATAAAAGAAAGAGAGGAATTTAGTAAAAACGAGGAATTCGAAAAAGCGCTCTTAATTCAACAAAAAATTGATTCTATAAAACTCGTGACCAACCCTAATTACAAGCCATTTGAATACGAAGAGAATCCCAATCTAACTGAGGACCTAAGACGGAAAGAACTCGACGATTTATCTACAATTTTAAACGCTTCGGGAGAAAGAGTAGGAAAGATAAAGAGAATTGAATGTTTTGATATTTCCGTAATCTCGGGAAAATTTGCAACAGGTTCAATGATTGTTTTTCAAAACGCCGATAAAGATACGTCTTCCTACCGAAGGTTTAAAGTTATATACGATAAAAAACCGAATGACTTTGCAATGATGGAAGAAGTAGTCTCAAGGAGACTCAACCATAAAGAATGGCCATTTCCCGATCTGCTCGTTGTAGATGGGGGAAAAGGACAGGTATCAACCGTAAAAAGATTGCTTAATCAACGGGAGATAAATATTCCTTTAATCGGACTCGCAAAAAGAGAAGAAACTATAGTAACGAGTGCCTTAAGGGAGATATCTTTACCCAAGGACTCCAAATCGCTCCACCTAATCATGAGGATAAGGGACGAGGCACACAGATTTGCAATAACTTATCACAGGAAACTTAGATCAAAAGCGTTCCTTACCTTTTAGAAACAGTGTAATAATAAGGGAAGTAAAGAAAGGTTGCGGGAGAATCGTCCAGTAGGTACTTTTGGAAATCCGAATAAATCTTTTTTCTGGAATCCATGTCAACAACTTGCCTGCCATCTTCTAAGAGCTTATCTATTCTTAGACTTTTGTAGCCCGTGATATTGCTAGGCTGCCCGGAATGCCACAGCGGATACTGATCCGGATCTTTGGAAACGTTATAATCTCCAAGAAAAATTTGATAATTTTGAGGAACCGAGCTAACAACTTCAACGTCAGCATTAACGCCTATCGCTTTGAAAGACTCTTTGATCCTTTGCGCAACATTTTTGTATTTTGGAAGAGTTTTTAAGCTGAACCTTAATGACGCGCTTCCCGATGCTCCCGACTCGGATAAAAGGAGCTTTGCATGTGTAAAATCTTGTTCTATTACGGCAGCACTCTCCTGACTTGCCCAAAACATCGGCGGATAAGGAGTCCTATT
>DASRFS010000042.1:0-4037 GCA_035651435.1 Patescibacteria group bacterium
AAAGCAAAAAATGTAATCCTAGACAGTGAAGCCTTGGCTTATAATCCCGAGTCTCAAGAATTTTTGCCGTTTCAGGAAACGACAAAAAGACGCAGAAAATATAACATCGAAGAAATGCAGAAATCGCTTCCTCTCAAGGCTTTTGTTTTCGACATTTTATACGCCGACGGCAAGTCTTTGATCGATAAACCGCTTTCCGAAAGACTAGAAATTCTTAAAAAAACAATCCAAGGAGATGAAATCCTTATTCCCTCGATTGGTGAAGTAACTTCGGATCCCAAAAAACTTAAAGTAATGCTTGATGATTCAATAAGCCGGGGACTGGAGGGGCTAGTTGTTAAAAGAACCGACTCCCTGTATGAAGCGGGAGGAAGAAATTTTAACTGGGTTAAGTTAAAAAGACACTCTTCGGGAGAATTGCACGATACGATTGACTGCGTTATTTTAGGTTACATTTATGGCCGGGGGAAAAGGACGGAATTTGGGGCAGGAGCGCTTTTGGTCGGACTCTATGAGCCTAAGAAAGATGAATTTGTAACTGTTTCAAGGATCGGAACCGGACTAACCGATGAGGAATGGAGAGAGATCCACAAAAGAGCGGACAAAATAAAAGTCGATCATAAACCCGCACGCGTCAATTCGTTAATCGAACCATCGGTTTGGATAAAGCCCGAGATTGTTATCGAGGTTTTGGCAGACGAAATAACAAGGTCACCGCTCCATACGGCCGGGAAAGAAGACAACGAACCGGGATACGCTTTGCGCTTTCCAAGACTTGTCTCATTTAGGACAGACGACAGAAAACCGGAAGACGCGACAACGGTTAAAGAGCTGATTGAAATGTACAAAAATCAGGGTAAAGCATGAGATTTGTAGCCGATTTACACGTCCATTCAAAGTATTCAAGAGCTGTTTCGCAGGCTATGGTTTTGCCCGAAATGCAAAAATGGGCTGGAAAAAAAGGGATAGATCTTCTTTCTGCAGCCGATTTCACCCACCCAATCTGGTTTAGGGAGATAAGTTCACAGCTTACAGAAGACGGAGAAGGAGTTTACAAACTAAAAGATGCAAATACACCGACGCGTTTTGTCCTCTCTACTGAAATTTCGTCAATTTATACGCAAGGGGGAAAAGTTAGGAGAATTCATAACCTAATTTTTGTTCCGAATCTTGAAACGGCCCATAAATTTAGCGCTGAACTACTTAAAAGGGGATGCAATCTTTCATCCGACGGAAGGCCAATTGTCGGTCTTTCCTCCAGAAACATTTTAGACTTGCTTTTGACCGTTAATCCAAATTCTTTTCTTATTCCCTGTCATGCATGGACACCCTGGTTTTCTTTGTACGGTTCAAACTCCGGTTTTGACTCGATAGACGAATGCTTCCAGGATTTGTCCAAAGAAATTTTCGGAATAGAAACAGGACTTTCTTCGGATCCTGAAATGAATTGGAGGATACCGGAGCTGGATAATCGTTCGATTTTATCTTTTTCGGACGCACATTCCGCGGTTAAGATAGCAAGAGAGGTAACTGTTTTTGATCTAGAAAGTCTAAATTTCCCAAGCCTTAAGAAAGCGGTCCAAAAAATGGGAGAAAACAAAGTCGATTCCACAATCGAGTTCTATCCGGAGGAAGGTAAATATCACTACACAGGGCATAGAAACTGCGGTGTTGTCCAAACTCCGGAAGAAACCGCACAAAAGGGAAACGTCTGCCCGGTTTGCAAAAGAAATTTGACCGTTGGGGTAATGCACAGAGTTGAGCAGCTGGCAAAAAGGCCAACCAACACAAAAATTTCAACCGATGAATTCAGCGTTTCCTGGGTTGAAGATCCAACGGGGCTTCATCCAAAATACGTAAAGCTTGTTCCGCTTGTTGAAATTCTTTCGGAATGTCTCTCCGTTATGCCCGGAAGCCTTAAAGTCTTGGCAAAATTTGATGAGATGGTTGAAAAGTTCAATTCGGAAATCGAAATTCTTTTAAAAACTAAAACTTCGGACATAGAAAAAGATTTCGGCGAAAGAATAGCAAGCGGAATTTCAAGAGTCCGCAAGCAGAATATCGAAGTTTCTCCGGGTTTTGACGGAGAGTTTGGAAAAGTCAAAATTTGGAACCCACAAAATATCGAAACTATTCAAACTGCGGTTCCCGAAGAACAGTTGGGACTTTTTTGATGTTTGAAAGCAGAATGCAGGCAGGAATAATGCTCGCAGAAAAATTATCGCGTTTAGTTAAAGACAAAAATATTGTTGTTCTTGCTCTTGCCCGGGGTGGGGTAGTGGTCGGAAAGGTTATCGCAGAGCTTCTAAACGCCAAGCTTGATGTCCTGGTGGTTAGAAAAATCGGTGCTCCCTTTAATCAAGAGTTTGCAATCGGTGCCGTCGCCCCCAAAAATACAGTTTATTGGAATCCGGAGATTATTAGAGGAATGAGAATTACAAAAGCTCAGGAAATTCAGCTTAAGAAAAGCAAAGAAAAAGAAAGAAAAGAGAAAGAGAAAATATTCCGTGGCAAGAAACCATTTGAAATCTCAAATAAAACTGTTATCCTGGTGGATGACGGGGTTGCAACGGGGGCATCTGTTTTGGCGGCGCGAAAGTTCTTGGCAAAAGAGAAGCCAAAAAAAGTAATTCTCGCAGTTCCGATTATTGCTAAAGATACGATGGAAAGTCTAAAAAAACAATTCGATTCAATCGTTAGTGTCAAGGTTAAAAAAACTTTCCAAGCTGTTGGAGAATTTTATAGGAGTTTTCCGCAGGTGGAGGACGAGGAGGTAATTAAACTTTTAAAATGATATTAATTGTTGGACTCGGAAATCCAGGTGAGCAGTACGAAAAAACCAGACATAACCTGGGATTTATGGTTTTGGAACATTTTCTAAAGGATTTTGAACAGGAAAAAAAGACCGAATGGGAGAATTCAGCGAAATTTAAAAGCGATATTGCCCAGATTAATTGGCAACCTCAAAGTTCTTCGATGGTTAAAGTTATTCTGGTTAAGCCTAAGACTTATATGAACAATTCGGGAATGGCTGTTTCGCTTTTAACGTCATTTTATAAAGTTAAACCTTCGGATATCTGGATTATCCACGACGATTTTGATTTGCCTTTGGGCTCCATGAGAATTCGTTTTGGAGGCGCGTCGGCCGGACACCATGGAATCGATTCGATAATCCAGGCTTTAGGAACCGATAGGTTTTGGAGGTTTAGGCTCGGAACCGGACTTTCACATTCAAAAGGAACTATAGCCAAAAAGACCAAAGGAAAAGGGGAAGATTTTGTCCTGGGAAGCTTTGGAAAAGGCGAATCAGGAAAACTTAGGGAGCTTGTAAAGAAAGCGTCGAAAGCTATTGAGTCGGTGCTTGAAGATGGTTTTCCCAAAACGATGAATAGGTACAATACAAAGTGAAAAGAATCGGCCAGATTCTCAAAAACTTCGACCCGGTAAAAGATAAATATATTTCCAGGGAGTTCCAGTCTTACGGGGTTTATCTTTCGGAAGAACTTGAAGACTACAAACACAAGAGCCTTTACATAAAACTCGCCAAAGAAGTCCATAGATCTCTCCTCGAAAAAGCTCTTTCTTTTGCGGTTGACTCGGGTGCAAAAAATAAAGGAGCTCTTTTTATGTGGAAGCTCCAGCAGCTAAAAAACGCCCCCAAAAAAGTATGAAGCAGGTTCACATTTTTATTTTTGGTTTTGTCCAGGGTGTTGGTTTTAGGCAATTCATAAAAACAAAAGCAAAAGAATTTAGTCTTACGGGCTGGGTAAGAAACCTTCCCGACGGATCAGTCGAAGCAGTTTTTCAGGGAGACAAAGCTTCAATTGAAAAAATTATCAAACTTTGCAGAAAGGGCCCCTTTCTTTCGGAAGTTGAGAATGTCGACATTAAATGGGAGAATATCGTTGACAACCTTTCGGAGTTTATGGTACTGTAGAGGACTTTATGTTGCCAATTATTCTTTCGATTTCCACTTTTTTCTCCACCTTTTTGGGAGGGATGTTCGCCCTGAAAAATAAAGAGAAGTTGCACTTCAT
>DASRFS010000043.1:0-3741 GCA_035651435.1 Patescibacteria group bacterium
TTGATCGAAAATTGAGATTTGAATCTAATAAGCTAACAGTCTCGGCCTGCCCTATTGCTCGGGTCAATCCTTTTCAGAACCGTTCCATGTTTTTTTTGCTGTTCCAAAAGTTTTTAAAAGTAAAGAAAATTTCTTTGGACCAATCCCCGGAAAAACCGAAAAAGCCAACCAATAATTCCTCTCATTCTCCATACAAAGATCTTACCACATCCCATTTGACAAGCGCTTTTAAAATCTGGGATAATATACGGACTATGAGATCCGTGGAAATGAGACTACCAAGATCTGAAGAAATTCCCGCAATTAAAAACGATGCAAGCCTTTTTTGGGTCTTTAAAAATGGGATTGTAAAACGTGGGGCTGAACTTGAAATAGCAACAGAGGAAATGCCCTTAGACGATAACGGAAAAGGAATAAAAGTAGTTCTTCTCCATTCAGATGTTTTCAACGCTGGCAACAATGTAAAACAGTTCGAACATATTTTTTTGTCTAATGATCCAAGACTAAAATCGGTAATTCAAAGAGGATTAGTGCACTGGGAAGTCATAGGGAAAATTTCTGAAGCTGAACTGGAAAGAAGAATCGATGAAACACCAGGACTCAATACTCGTTAGCGGCTAAACCAATCCTCTAAAATCTTTTTCGCAATTGGCGCTGCGACGTTTGACCCCTCTCCCGACTCTTCCGCCAAAATAGTTACAACAATTTGCGGGTCATAGGCCGGGGCAAAAAGTGTTATCCATGCATGAGGCATTGTAGTTTCGTCTCCGTGCTGGGCTGTCCCCGTTTTACAAGCAACGGTAACTTTTCGGTAATCTCTAAAACCGGCCGAAGCTGAGGCTTGCGGAACTTCTAAAAAGTTTTTTCCGTCAATTTTTAGCTTCGGATTCTTTACCTGGAACTCAAAAAGCGGCCATGCTACACCGCCGGTTGAGCAGCTTTCTATCATTCCTTCACGAACCAAACTAATGGTTTTTGGACTTAAGAAATTCTGGCTCAAAATTTTTGGTGGGGTGCTTTTTAAAAGATGCGGCTCGTACAGTGTCCCGGAGTTTGCTAATGCTTGTGTCCAACCGTTAACCTGCAAGGGTGTTGCCAAAAGATATCCCTGGCCAATACCGTAGTGGTAGGTGTCCCCAAGATACCAATTTTCCCCAATAGTTTTTTGCTTCCATTCCTGAGTCGGGACAAGACCGTTTGCTTCTCCTTGAATATCTATTCCCAATGTTTTTCCCAGGCCGAATTTTTTGGCAAATTCCGAAATTTTATCCACCCCGACTTTTTGCGCCAGCGTATAAAAGAAAATGTCGTTTGACCTTTTTATTCCCTTTACGATGTTAACAAGACCTTCGGTTTTCCCGTATTGAGAGAAGTACCAGTTGGAGAAAGAAAAATCACCTACAGTTATTATTCCGTTGTCTTGAACTTCCCAATTTTCGTCTATTATCCTATCTTCCAGACCCGCAGACGCAACGACTAATTTGAACGTTGAACCGGGAGGATAAGTTCCCGATATTGCGCGGTTTAGAAGGCTTCTTCCCTTTGTATCGTATAAAATGTCCTGGATTTTTTTGTGCGCTATTTCTGCTGATTCTGAAGATTGCGGCTGAGTAAAAAGATTGGGGTCAAAAGAGGGTTTAGAAATCATTGCCAGGATTTCCCCTTTTGGGCTGGAAACAACGACCGCTCCTTTTTGAACGTCTTTCATCGCTAAAAATGCAGCTTTCTGGAGATTAAGATCCAAGTTTAGGGACACATTCTGTCCCGGAGTCGGATCAGTTTGGCCAAGTTTTCTAATTGTTCGGCCCATCGAATCTACTTCAACCAGCTGCCTTCCATCGGTCCCCTTTAGCATAGCTTCATAGGACTGCTCGATTCCCATTTTCCCTACAAAATCACCGGGTTTGTAGGCTGCAAAGTTCTCATTTTTTAATTCGTCGGGGCTTATTTGTCCAATGTAACCGACAACGTGGGAAAAAGCGTCAGAATACGGGTATTGTCGGAAACTATCGTATTCTATATCTGTCTCGCCCTTTGCGAGCGCGCTTAAAGCCTCGTCTTTACTTAAAAGCTTGGTTTCTCCGTTTTCCGTTTTTCGAAAACCTGGTACGTTGTAAACCAGCGACTGACCGTTACGGTCAAAGATCGCGCCCCTCGGTGCGTGAATCACTATGGTCTTTATCCTATTGCTATCGGCCAACAACCGGAAATTGTGGCCGTCTATTATCTGTAAAGAAAAAAGTTTTACCAATAACCCCCCAACGAAAATAAGAAGGCAAATTCCCAGGAAAATATCTCTCGTCCTGTTCTCTTTGAATTCGTAATTTCTCCTTTTGTGCCCTTTTTCCTCTGTAATATAGTCGGGGAAAGCTATTCCTGTTTTAACCATTCATGACACCTCGCGGTTTCAAAATAAACCCTGATATTAATAGACAGACAATTGAAGATACAAAACTTTTGAAAAGAACATGAGAGTTATCAAAAAGGATAAAGAAAAAAAAGCTTCCTAAAAATGAAGCAACGAGTATAAAAGAAAAGTTTTCGATCTCAAATTTTCTTTCGTAAAGAGAAACCGCAAACAAAAAACCTAGAAGAAAAAGGGACGTTCCTCCCAAAGTTCTAAGAGAAAAAGAATCCAAAAGAATTCCAAGGAAAAAAGCGAGTAAAATAACCCAAGCATTTTTATACCTGATAGCAAAGGGGATGAGAAAAAGAAAAACCAAAGGAAGCGAGATAAAGCTCGCTTGTAAAAGTAAAAACAAAAACAAGAAAAAGAAGATCATTTAAGCCCTTTTACAACAAAGATTTTAGTGAGTCTTGAGAAATCAAGAAAACTAACTATCTCAGCCTTCTGGAATAGATCGCTTGGGTTTCTGTCTATAGATTTTATTTTCCCGACGATAAGATTCGGAGGAAGACCGGTAGAGTCTACATTAAAATCAACATTTGTTAAAACCAAATCTCCCTTTTGCAGCTTGTCCGAAAGAACGACGTTATCGAGCACAATCTCCGAATTCCCCTGACCCTTTACAACGCCTAGAACTCCTGATGTCGTTTTAGCGGTAAATTTTGAAGTAGTACTATTTATAATAGTGACTTCCGAGAGGAAATTTTGAACTTTCGTCACTCTTCCGACTAAATTATCTTTAAAAATTACGCCATCCCCTACCCTGACACCGTCTTTTGATCCTACATCTATTACAAAAAACTCGGGTGTGGAAATTCCGGGGAAAAATCTTGGCGCGCCTACCACATTCGCCGGCAAGAGATCCAAGGCTTTTATACTCGTAGTTTGGAATTGGTCGTTTAGGGCCTTATTATCATCGATTAGTTTTTTTTGATCTACTAACTTTTTTGAGAGGTTTAAATTATCTTCTTTTAGTTTTTCTATTTCGGAATTTCTAAAACCCACCCAAGATAAGAACCCATAGGTTGGTCTTGAGAAGATAGAAGTAAAGGAAGATATAAGTGAGGAAGGAGTCTTTAAGTTATTATTTTTACCTAAAAAGAAAAGGAAAGCGGATAACAAAAGGAGAGTAAAAAAAACCAAGAAGTAATTTCCCTGCCTCTGCATTGTAAAAATATTCTAATGAGTTTTCCAGAGGATTACAAGAATTAGTTCAAATTGATTGCGAATGAACAATTTCAAAAACTGTTTTTTTCCAATCTCCGCCCTCAAATTCCTGTCTTCTAATAAAAGCGTAATCTTCATTTCTTATTTTAAAAATCCTCAAAAATATG
>DASRFS010000044.1:0-4931 GCA_035651435.1 Patescibacteria group bacterium
TTGTCCCCCACACTTTCGCTCAGATTGCAACCCCTACTCCATCGCCTAGAACCACAATAGGAGGAGAATTACGAGGATTTAATCGAGCCGTAAGAGATGCAAACAAAATAAAGGTTTGCCAAACGCACGAAAGGAATATAAGGAACAGGGCGGATCACCTCCAAAACCTTGTCGATAGGATGTTTGCCAATTTTGACAGAATAGCAACCAGAGTCGAAAACTACTACACACAAAAACTGGTCCCTCAAGGAAAAACTCTATCCAATTACAACGTCCTAGTATCCGATATAGCCACAAAAAAAGCAGCAGTAACGACCAGCGTTGAGAAAGCAAAAGCAGATATCGCTGGTTTCTCGTGCACTACTTCGGCCGATCCTAAAGCCGATTTGGCGACTTACCGAACAGACATGCAAGCCGTTAAGGCTGCCTTGAAGGCTTATCGAACTTCCATCAAGAATTTGATCGTAGCAGTTGTAGGATTAATTGGAGAATCGGCGAGCCCAAGCGCTAGCCCAACTACGCAATGAGTACAAAAACGTTATTTATTTTAGGAGCAATTATTTTAATTGGAGGCGCCGCCTATTTCTTAATAAACGGCAGCTCAACCGGAAATAACCCTTTATCCCAATCGGAGGTATCTTCAAGCCCATCCCAAGACCTACAGGATTTGAATAGTTCTGATTCAGATTTGAACGGAATGGATTCTGACCTCAACTCGCTCCAAAGCGAATCTTCTAGCCTCTAGCTCTTGAACTCCAAGGCGCAGGAATTAATGCAGTATCTTTTACCTGTCTTTGTTGGTCCGTCGTTGAAAAGATGCCCCAAATGGCTTCCGCAGTTTGCGCAAATTACCTCGGTTCGCGCCATTCCATAAGAAGAATCCGGCTGGAGTCTTATGTGCGCTAGGTTTATTGGGTCGTCAAAGGAAGGCCAGCCCGATTTTGAATCAAACTTGGTGTCGGATGAAAATAGCTCCTGACCGCATGCAGCGCACGCATACATGCCTTTGTCGTGCTTAAAGGTATATTTGCCCGTAAAAGGCGCTTCTGTCCCCTTTTTTCTAAGGACTTCGTATTGTTCGGGGGTTAACTTTTTCTTCCAGTACCCATCGGGTTTATTTTTCATGTCGTCTGCCATTTGTTCATTGTACAATAAGGCTAATTTGCTTGCAATTTTTATCCCATAGTCATATAATTCCCCCTTATGTCAGCCGAAAGACCGTCTCCCACCGAAAGAGTAAGAAGTTTAGCTCCAAATGAAGTCTGGGATAATGCCGAAGCAAGAAGACTTTCCGCCCCTGTATTGAAACGCGTTCCCGACCCCCTTAGAAGACTCTTTGAGAAGAGCAGATATACCGGTTTTTTTCAAAGAATGATAGTAAATCATTCCGTGAGGCAAAGCGAAATGTACGATTTTAAAGGAGAGCAAAGAAAAAAATCTTACGCTTTTGTCTATGGAGAAGAATTTAAGGATAAACCTCGATTAACCCTTAGCACATCCACTGTTTGTGTTAGAAGAGCCCAGTATTATGAGTTGGACTTTGAAACTCCTCCGCCTACATTTAGGCAAGCTATGGCCATGCTAGAGGGTTCTGCACTACACAAAGTTTATCAAGATGCGGCGTGGCAGCTTCCTCAAGAAGATATGGCTACGGAAACATACATTCCTCCCTCTTTTCTTTTAGAAGAAACAGATGTCCTAAGAGGAAAACCCGATATGGTAAAAAGAATCCCCGAAACGAAGAGCGAGTGGCAAGTCATAGATTATAAAAATATTGCTCCTTTTGTTTTTAATAAATTGTTAAGACAAGATGTCCCTGAACATATTCGAAAAGATACCAAGGATTATTACAATCCCTTCCCAGCCGATAGGCTACAAACTCTTTTGTATATGTATATTTTGCGAACAAAATTTAACCTGGATGTAACACTCGGAAAAGTTCTATACGTCAACAAAGCAGACTATAGTACTAAAGAAGCTTTGGTTATTTGGGATGATCATGCAGAATTCCAGGTGGATAAATTCAAAGAAGAAGTTATGAAAGCAACCAAGGGCTTAGAGAAAGCAAAGAAAGCATTAGGCGATGGAATGGATAACGTAGAACTAGGAAGAAGCGATATATTAAACAGAAGAACAGCAAGAGAACTTTGGGTTTGCGCAAGTTGTCCGTTTCTTAAATATTGTCCCCCCGGTATGGATTTTGCTTCCAAGGAAATAGCAGAGGGAAAACGATCGCCCCTTCCAAAATATATAAGAGATGCGATAAAAGGAAGAATTGCGGAGGAAAAATTAAAATTGCTTGAATTGGGCATTGAACAGACACTTCTCTTATCACCCGAAGAGTTAATAATTTTAGAAAAAGCAAAGAAAAAGTAACCGGCCATGACGAACTCTCTTTTTAATATGCTAAGATTAACCTAAATGCCTACAAGACGCGAGGTATTAATAGCAGGAGTTGCTTCTCTTACCGCACTTATAGGAGACTCCGTCATAGCACCACAAGCTCAAAGCAAAGCAAAAGAGATAACACAACCTAGCCTCTCGCCGCTTCCCGAAAACTCTGCTCCTCCTGTTCCCTATCCCATGCCGGAAGCAAGCGAAGCCCCAGCCGAGCTTTTTATTCCAAAACCTCCCCCGACGCCAGAGCCCACACCTCAACCGACACCCGAGTTGGTTAAATTCAATCCAAGCGATATCGTTTTTTGGGGAGACAGAACAAAACCCTATGTCTATTTAACAATTGATGACTGCTACGACAAAAAGGCAGTCGAAACAGCTCTTGATATAGCAAAGGACCTGGAAGTCAAACTGACTTTTTTCCCAATCGGAGCAGAAATAGCAAAAGGACCGGCATCTTTATGGAAACGGGCCATTGCGGAAGGACACGCAATCGAAAATCATTCCCAAAACCATCTTTGGCTTCCCGATTTAACCGATGACGGGATTCGTTCACAGATAGACCTGCAAAGAAAAACGGTAGAAAATATTTTAGGCCAACCTTATAAACAGCGTTTTTTTAGACCTTCGGGCGGCGGAGGAATTCTTGGTGGAGTGCAGCCGAGGATCCCAAACATCGCAAAAGAGTTGGGTTATGAAATAGCTATGTGGAGTGACGATTCCAGCGGACCAAAGTATTATCCCAAAACAGATGCTGCAACAATAAACACAATTATAAGTAACGTTGCAACTTATTTATCAAAAGGCGCAATTGTCTTACAGCATGCAATTTCGAACGATATTCTTGCTCTCCCACAGGTTATTAAAATGGCTAAATCGAGAGGCCTAGAATGCATAACGATGCAAAAAGGGATATCATAAAACTTCGAACATGCAAAATATTTTAAGAATAATAAAGATTTCCAAGCCTTTGTATGGATTGGCCGGGATTATAGGAGCCCTGATACTTATTGGGTCTGCGCTTGATTTAATATCCCCAATTATTTCCAAATTCATAGTTGATCAGATTGTTCAGCAAGTAAAAGAAAAAAACGGAGATTTGCACCAACTAATATTTTTGGTTCTCCTTACTCTTGCAATAAGCCTTCTTAGCCTTATCGTTACAACTCTAAGCGACAGACTTGGCGATCATTTCGCGGGTAAACTCGGCAAATATCTTACGGAAAAATTCTATGACAAAGTACTTACTCTCCCTAATTCTTATTTTGATTCCGAAGTGTCGGGGAAAATCCTCAATCAACTATCCCGCGGAATAAATTCTATCCAGCAATTTATGAATACCATGACGAATTTTATTTTCCCTACATTCCTGCAAGCGATTTTTACAATCATTGTTTTAGTTTTTTACAATAAACCCATCGCGGCTTTTACGTTTCTTCTATTTCCTATCTACCTTTTTATTTCTTACTACTCATCCAAGAAGTGGGGGCAATATCAAGTCCAAAAAAATAAGATTGAGGATATTTATAGAGGAAGAATTCAGGAAGTTGTAGCAAATATAAACTTGGTCAAAAGTTTTGCAAACGAAAAGAATGAATTTGACTTATTAAGCAAGAATCTTACACAGTCAAATGAAATTTATGCAAAACAAAGTAATCTTTACCATTTTTTTGACTTTTTGAGGGGTTTATCCCTCAACGTAATTCTTTTTGCGATTAATATTGTCGTTTTCTATAACACATACCAGGGACATCTTACTATCGGTGAAATGGTTTTGATAATTCAGTTGGTGGCACAAGCGAGGCGTCCTCTTTTTGCTATGTCTTTTATACTCACAAATACCCAAACAGCGGAAGCAGGATCCAAAGAATTCTTTACGGTTTTAAACCTAAAATCTACGGAAAATTATAAATCCAGGGAAAAATTTGTAAAACTCAAAAATCCAAATATTGAATTCAAAAACGTCAGTTTTTCTTATGAAAAATCCGAAACCGTTTTAAACAATGTCTCGCTTAAAATTTCTAATAAAGAAAACGTCGCCTTGGTCGGACCATCCGGCGCCGGAAAAACCACGATCATAAATTTAATCTTAAAGTTTTATGAGCCTACGAGTGGAAAAATATTGCTAAACGGAAAGAATTATGAAAAATTGTCGCATAAATTTATCCGAGAAAACATTGCTTTGGTTTTTCAGGAGAGCGAACTCTTCTCAACGACAATAAGAGACAACGTAAGATATGGAAAGATGGATGCGAGTGATTTAGAAATTTGGAAAGCGCTTCGTCTGGCAAACGCAGAGGGCTTTGTGAAAGAATTGCCAAAAGGCTTGGATAGTGAAGTTGGAGAAAGGGGTGTAAAGCTGTCGGGCGGGCAGAAACAAAGAATACAAATTGCGAGAGCAATCTTAAAGAGCTCCCCTATTTTAATTTTGGACGAGGCAACTTCTTCTTTGGATGCTAAATCGGAAAAAGAAGTTCATGAGGCATTAGAACACTTAATAAAAGACAAACTGGTAATAATAATTGCACATAGAT
>DASRFS010000045.1:0-8706 GCA_035651435.1 Patescibacteria group bacterium
GAACAGACGGAATACATTTCTTGCATAAAGAAATAAGCTTTGCCTACAGAATGGGAAATCTTCAGGCTGCCTTAGGTTTAGCACAACTTGAAGAAGTTAACGCTAGCCTCAGAAGAAAGAATCAGATAACCAAGCTTTATAAAAGGTTGCTTTCAGGAATAAACGAACTCGTATTACCCATTGAGAAAGATTATGCAAAAAGGCTTTATTGGAATTTTGAGATTTTGCTTCCGGACAAAAAAACCAGAGACAACTTAGCAAAGTTTATCGTAAAAAAAGGCATTGAAACCAGGAGCTCTTTCATTCCCCTACACAAACAGCCTGCCTTCTTAAAAATTGGACTTTTTAAGAAAGAGGTTTATAAAAATGCTGAATATATTAGCGATCGCGGAATAAGCCTTCCCTCGGGAGTTGCAATTAAGGATGCTGAATTAATTTATACTGCAAGAAAGGTTAATGATTTTTTTAAGAGAAAGAGCTAAAATTTTCTTATGAACGTCCTTATCCTTTCAAGAAAAAAAATGGATGGAATTGGCGGGCTTAGTAGGCTCTTTATTGAATTAAGCTTCCATTTGAAAGCTAAAACATATCCTATTTACCCTGGGAACATCTTGCACATATTCCGCTTACCACTTAAAGAAATGGACCTTATTTACTTATGTGATTCTACTCTTCTATTTTTTGGTGTATTTTTTAAGTTTTTTTTAAAAAAACCCCTTGTTCTTAACGCACACGGACTTGACCTAACCTACAGCAATCCCCTATACCAAATTATTTTGAAACGCTTTATAAAAAGGGTAGATTTAATTATTCTCGATTCTAACCCTTCTTTAAAACTACTAAATAAATTCAAAATCCCACCAAGAAAGATTAAGATAGTTAACCCCGGGATATCGGTTGCACATCTTAATTCTTCTTCCATTATTAATTTGCCTCTCAAAGAAAAAAAGATTTTTCTCACAACTGTAGGCAATCTTGTTCCAAGGAAAGGACACCAATGGTTTATAGAAAAAGTCCTAAAAAAATTGCCTGAAAATTACATTTATTTAATTGTTGGAGATGGATCTGAGAAAAAATCAATTCAGGAATCAATTAAGAAATTGAATTTTAAATATAGAGTATTTCTTTTAAAGCACCTAGATCATAAAGAACTTTCATATGTTCTAAAAAATACCGATATTTATGTTTCTCCAAACCTAAAGGTAAAGAATAATTTTGAAAGTTTTGGGATAGCGGCAGGAGAAGCAGCAGCGTTAGGACTTCCTGTCGTTGCAAGTGACGTTGATGGAATATCCGATTTAATTAAGAACAATAAAAATGGTTTGCTTGTGAATCCGAACTCCAAAGCTTTTGTGAAAGCTTTAAGATCATTAGAAAACCAATCATCAAGATATAAATTGGGACAAAAGGCAAAGAAATTTACACACGAAAAATTTAATTGGGGAAAAACTTCAGAAGAATATCTTCAAGCTCTAAGAGCTATTTCTTTATAAAAATTCAGGGTCTCATCGACACATTTATTCCAAGTAAATTTAGCTGGGATTTTTTTACTTTCTTTTGCTAGAGATTTGGAATTTTTTAAAGCTTCCAGAATTTTTTTAGATAATTCTCTAGGATTAGAAGAACATATATATCCATTCTCTCCCTCTCTAACTATAGAGGAGCCTGAAGCAGATTTAGAAAGTATCAAGGGCAAACCGTAGGATGCGGCTTCCAAAGCAGTAAGGAGAAATCCTCCCTCTGCCACCGAAACTGTAACAAATAAATCCGACCCCAAATAAAGCTCTTTTAAATCTTTGGCAAAACCAAGAAACCTAACATTTTTAGGAGCCTGGTCCATTAATCTATAAAAATCCCTCCCCCTTCCTGAAATTACTCCATAGATATTTTTATTTCTCAAGATTATCAAAGCTTTTAAAACAACATCTACATTTTTCCTCCTTACTAATCTTCCGACATATAAAACTATTTTTGAATCTTTAGGCAAGTTAAGTTTCTTTCGCAATTTATCTCTAGCAATTTTTCTTTCCCTTTCTGAAAACTCTACCTTACTTGTTCCTGGGGTTACAACTTTTAGATTTCCTTTAAATTTGAAGTTGGATTTAAAATTTGTTTCTTCTCCAACCGAAGATACTAAAATTCCATCGGCTAATCGGTACGTTAGCTTCTCGAGAGCTATAAGAGGCATGTAAAAAATTTTCTTAAGACTTGAGGAGGCTCCTTTTTGCATGTCCGAATAAGTGTTCCATTCCGAAACAATAATTTTATCTATATTTTTTGGACGAAACAATACAAAAAACAAACCGCTTAATTGGTTTGCATGTAAAATATCAAAATCTACTTTTGAAAATTTTCTTAAAAATTGTAGGTATTCAAATAAAGCCAGGAGAATCTGATTGCCAAAACAGAATGGAACAAGAGAAAGCTGTATATTCTTTTTATCTCTCCAAAAACTTTTTCTTCCTTTTCTATTTTCGGCTATTACAACAACTTTTCCCACTTTTTTAGCAAGATTAGAGACGAGATTAAATCCGTAAATTCCTTGGCCACCTATAAAATCAGGATAAAAATCTTCAGTTACGAAACAAATTTTTAACACTTAGAGAGAATTTTACTAAATAGATATATGCTTGTATACTACAATTCATACTTATGGCAGGATACCGCTTCGATGAACACGGAAAAGGCTACAAAATAGGAAAAGCTCTCCAATCTTATCGCCCGCAATGGATAGTAATGGCCTCGCTTATAAAAGGAGGTTCAAAAGTTTTAGATTTAGGTTGTGGCGATGGAATCCAAGGGCAAAGATTAATAAAAGAAAAGGGTTGCGAAGTCTTTGGGATAGATCTTGACCCCATTGCTGTTACGGAAGCAAAAAGACGAGGATTAAAAGCAAAAACTGGAGATATAAGCAAAAGGCTGAACTTTTCGGATAAAAGTTTTGACTATGTAATTTGTAACGTAGTGTTAGAGCTTGTTAAAAAACCGGATTTCTTAATTTCCGAAATGCTAAGGGTAGGAAAAACAGTAATAATAGGGTTCGAGAATTTTGGATTTTGGATTTATAGAATTGAAATGCTTTCGGGAAAATTTCCCCAGCATGCTCTGTACGGACATAAGTGGTATGAATCTAATTTCACTTCTTTTTTTTCTCTAAGCGACTTCCTATCGTTGCCTTCATTAAAAAAAGCCAAAATAAAAAAGGTAATTGGAATTAACTGGAGAAATAGAAAAGTAAGCCTATTAGCCAGACTATTTCCGAATTTATTTTCAAGAAGTTGTATTCTTGTTATTGAGAACTAGAAAGAGCACTTATAGAAGAAACAACTCCATTTATAAAACAAGAAGATTTGTCTAACGGAAGAATTCTTATCGCTTGCGCTTCTTCTCCTTCAAAAAGATATTCCATACTTTTCTCCCCCAGCTTGTTTCTATCTATTTGCGTATAAATTGATTCAGGAACTAACTTATCATTATCAAACTTATAAAAAGCTACCGCTTCATTTCCAATCCTCCAATTTGTGGCGTTGCAATTTTTGTCTATGTTATTTAGTTTTATTCTTGTTATAGGCATTTCCTTATCAAAAAAAAGTTCTATATATGGAAAAGCGCCGATGGATGGCCTAATTTTCCAAGAAAAATCTTTGGTTTCTATTTCGTTAGGCTTTCCCTTAAAATCAGCAACATCGTTTTTAAAAATCCTGAGAAGAGGAACTCCATCAACCGATATTGTATGTACGGGATTAAGGAACTTTTTTGGGTAACGGAAGCCAAAGCTATTTATATTGCCCTTATCGGATAGGACGAGGATGTATTCTCCTTCGCGATCAAAACGGCTAAAATGATCAGGAGAAATACTAATATCATCTCGAAGATACAACGGCGACAAGGCAAAAAGGCTTCCGCTTATAAAAGCTATGTTGGAGTTCTTTTCCGAATGAGAATTCATCCATTCAGCCGCTTGTTTATAAATATTGCCATCGGTTATAGTCCAGTCTATTAAATTTCTATTATCTGCTCCCTTAATTCCCCCTACTAGGCTGTTAAAATAGACGTTCTCGTTAGGGTGTAGATGAATAATTGGGGCAATCATTATAATTAAGATAAGCCCGGCAAAAGTCAAATTTTTAAACTGTTGGTTAAGCTTAAATGGTATAAGACTTACAATTGTTTGGAGACCCAAAGCTCCTAAGATTGCTATTGCCGGCGTTATTTCCATAAACTGCCTGTACCCTGCATAGAACTGTGCATGCGGAAGCGTGAACTTTAAAACTGAAATACCGATCCAGAACAGAAGGAACTGTTTTATTTTCCATGGGTTATTTTTCCTTATTTTGACCAAAGCGATAAAAGATAGCAAAAGTAGAATGTCCGGTGTTTGTGTTAGGAATAAAATAATAGGATAAGTATTAAATCCAAGGACAGTGATAAAGCCTGACGGCTGAATTGCTGATCCTTGAATTGCAAAATTTTTATAAAAAGAAAAAACAGCAAATAGCTTACCAATTGGATTATCCCAACTGTATGGCCACGTAATAATCAGAAAAAGTAAAACTGCCAAAGAACCCAAAATAGAGATTGTAAAAAGCCTTTTTATCTTAAACCAAGATTTAAATTTGTCCGTTTTCCTAATTAGGAAGAGCCAAGCTGGTATAATAATAATTAACTCCAACATGTTCCACTTCGTTCCCATTCCAAGACCCAGAAAAATAAAAAATAAAATCACCCATTTAATCTTTCTGCTTAGAAGAAAATGCCAAAAAGACCAGACCAAACCCACTGAGAACGTGGTAACAAGAGGATCTTTTACGTTAAAATGGGAATCTCCGAAGAATACAGGAAAAAGAGCAAGAAAAATTCCAGCGCAAAAAGAAACAAAATAGGATCCGGTAAGTTCATAAGCAAAAAGCGAAGTAATAAAAACTCCTATTGAGGCGATAAAAACAAAAGATACTTGGTAACTTTCCAAATCTCCAAACCAACCTAACGTTCCCCAAAAAATTTTATTAAATAAAGTTGACCCTAAATCCGGAAAGGTTAAATGGCCCGCTCCGTCTTCTTTTATAAAATAGCCTGCATTCCAATAATTGCTTTGATAAAAACTGAATTTTCCTCCTTTTGCGACGGCTTCTTTATAAGAAACAACCGTCAAGGGCCTTTCTTGTGAGGTAAAAAGAGTTTTACCTTCTACTTCAATGGCATTTGCAAGATTTTGGCTTACAAATTCATTGGGCTTTATCAAGACCGGAGGAATTTTAGCCGAAGTTTTAAATGTTTTCTGACCTGTTAGGAGAAAATTTAAATAAGCCTGGCCTCTCATCATCCTTAAAGGAGAATCCCAGTTTATTCCATAATCAGGCAGTGTGAAAATTCCTATAGTTAAAAATAAAAGTCCTAAGATCAAAGGAAGTATATATTTCCCCACCATATTATTTTAGCACTAACTATGGGGCTGGGCTTGCAGATGAACTTGAAACTGGAGCCGGACTGCTCGAGGGAGTCGGACTTGGAGTCAAACTCGGAGCAGGAGTCGAAACACCTGTCGAAGTCTTTGCATCTTTTATAGCCAAAGCGCTCCAGCTGAATTTAATATCTTCGTTTGGAGCTCGATTGAGTTTTATCGTAAATCCTTTTGTTGTTACCCTTGTCACTATAAAACCTATATTTTCGTCTAAGATTTGCTTTTCCAATGTTTGCTGGACACTTGGATCACTATTTTGATCCAAGGTTATCGAAGCATTTACCAAAGGCGTATTTGCATATTCTTTATCAAAGGCAATATCAACCGAATCTGCACCTTTCTGAACAACCGCAAACCCGGCAGTGTCACTGTTAAATGTAGGTCTTCCGTTAAAGAGGACGTCATTATGGAATATAACATTACCAAAGAATTCTGCAATCGCATCAAATAATGTATTGGATTTAAACTCCGAAGGTCCGACAACTACCAAGGCTCCGTTTGCCGAAAGTTTACCCAAAACATTAAGGTCCATGTTGAAGTTAGCTGTCTGGTTAACCGACAGATCCGCCAGAATATTAACGTTTCCATTATCAAAGCTAATTTTACTTCCCAAAACAGCCGATGGGCTTGCCTGAGCACTTTGTGTACTCGTTAATGTGCTCTCATACTCAGCTAGCGAAGAAAGTTTATTCGCAATTAAATTATCGGCTAAGACATTAAGTCCTTCTATCTGGTTTGCGTGGATCTTATCCGCCGTCAGTTCACCTTTAAGATAGGCATTCCCAAGCGAATCGACGCTGAATAGTGTGTTGCCCACATCACTTTGGATAACAAATTGCCCGTTCTGCTTCCCAACCTGGATTGTCACCGTACCTCCGGACGGCGTGATTGAGCTCAAGTCTATGTTCCCAAACTTCGCCGTCCCCGAAACGTTTAGCGAATCGGCAAACATCTCTTTGGTAATAGTCGCGCCGGCCGAAAGGTTTGCAATCACAGCATCACTCTTTACAAGCTGCGCGGTTATGTCCTTTCCGGTCACATCATTAACTATTCCATATAGACTTGGGCTCGGTCCGCCACTGCCCGGCGAGCTAGTTTGCGCACTCCCCGAAGCAGGCTTTATGGCTACATCTCCTATATCCGGAGGCGGCGCACTCGGATCGTACCAACCCGCTTGAAGGAAGATAACTATCTTACCAACGCTTACGGAAAATTGAGTTCCGTCGTCCCTTGTCGCCATATCCTGATGTATCGGATAGGTCGGCATTCCCATAATATCCTGGCCAGATTGAGTTCCGTCAAAAGAATCTAAAGCATAACCTATTATTCTTCCCATCTTGGTTGCCTTCATAGCAACTCCTTTAACAGAAGACGTCGTTAAAGGATCGTTTGGGTGAATTATTCCGTTTTCTGTCGAGACTTTTGTATAAACTTGCCCGAGCATACCGACGTTTGCATATTTGGGATCTCCTGCTCTAGCACAAGAAATTTCGTCCTCACAGAAAGGCTGGTTGCCGGAAGTACCATATTGTGTTACGACACCCAAGACTCGTTGATCGTATTTCGAAGATCCTCGATGGACAGTTTCGTATTTAGAATCCGACATTACCATAACGTCTCCGGGTTCGGATGTATCATCCTGAACTAAGTACTCTGAGTAGTCGGCGTTGGTTGTCGCGGAGTTAAACCTAAAGTTCGCACCGTTAGCTCTAATCCAAATACGTCCCGAAAGCGTTGCGTTGGCTAACATTCCAATAGCAATCTGTCCGTTAGTATTCATCGTAGGCATCGATGTACTGGTCCCAAATAAAACAACTTTTGAAGTCCTACTATTACTACCAAGATTTATAGTCGTGGCAACTGTTCCGGTTTGCATACCAATATTTATTGTGTCAACAGTTGTTGCTGCGCCGGTCTGGCCAAGATTTATAGATTTTGCAGCTGCTCCGGTACCCATGTTAATTGTGGCGACTGCAGCACCGGAACCTAAGTTAACAGTCGCTGCATTTGTCGGTGCTATAGAGACAGTTCCGGCTCCGGTGGTATCCAGAGACAAAGTATTTGTTGTTGCAGCCGTAATCGAAAGCGCACCCGCACCGGCAATGCCGGTATCCCAACCCGTTCCGATATTAATTGCTGTCTCCGTAGCCGCTCCAGCAGTAATATTATTTATATTGATTCCGTTAATTGTCCCGGCAGTACTGGTTCCAGTCGGCGTCACGGTTAAGCCATTTTGTGTAATCAGGGAATTAGTATTGGTCGCGAGATTAGCCTGCACAGCGTCAAAATTACAGGTTCCAGAGGCACAGCCGGTTAAAGTCGGGGCATTAACGTTAACGCCGTTAATGTCTTTGGCCGCGGCTCCGGAAGTATTGATAACCTCATCGATGGAAAGTCCAGTCGCCCGTTCTAAAGTTGCGGAAGCAGCAGTCGAGCTGGCATTAAGGTTAATGTGAATTCCTCTGGTAGAAGTAGAAACGCCGGCTCCGGCCGCCGAAGCATCGGTAACAGTCAAATCGAATGCTGATCCATCTTGGGTGGTCGTATTGTTGTAAGTCGCTCCAGCCGTAAGGTCAATCAGCGCTCCAGTCGTTAGTCCGGTAACCGCCCCGGTCAGCGCGATATAATTTCCGGTCGTCGACAGAGAAGTGTCCGATAACGCCACGACATTCCCGGATGTCGCGGCCGAGGTCAGGCTAAACGTCCCCGAACCTTGGGTGTAACCGGTGATTCCCGACAACGCCCCGGCGTTAATAATGAGTGAATTAATCGTATTTGTTGAGGTCGCAGCGCTGATCGCTCCTGCATTAGAAACAGTAAAGTTAGTCGAACTTATCAGATTAGTAAATGTTCCGGTAAATGTAAGTCCGTTAGTTATCGCTCCTGAACCACTCTGAGTAACATTTATCCCATTAGTTAGGGTCGTTGATGTGGTTGGTTGGCTTATAAGCAAACCGTTGGTCGCTGTGGTGTTATTAGTAATCAACATCGCATCAGCCGTTCCGTTGTTAACGATCGAAAATGTAGTTGGAGCTGCAAGACCGGTTGCATTGGTAAAAGTTATATTCTTTCCGGTTGATGTACTAATAGTATTGCCGGATGCCGAATCATAAGCCTGTTGCAATGTTCCCCCTCCACCCCCACAACCGGTACAGGATGCGACGGTTAGAGCACCTGCGGCTGTTACAAACCAGCTGTTTGCAGAAGTTCCAATTGCAATCGAATCTGCTCCGGTTCCTCCTGTT
>DASRFS010000046.1:0-7669 GCA_035651435.1 Patescibacteria group bacterium
AAAAGAGGCAGAAAAAAGTTATCAAAGAAAAAGAAGCTAACAGGTCTTCGACGTCTTTTTAATGCAAAAGACCGAAAATACTCAAACCTTCCTTCGCCCCAAAAACGAGGAGTCGTTACTTTAGTCAAAACAATGACTCCGAAGAAACCAAATTCGGCTTTAAGAAAAGTCGCAAGGGTCAAGCTTTCAAACAAACAGGAGGTAACCGCTTACATTCAAGGAGTCGGACATTCTTTATCGGAACACGGAATTGTACTCGTTCGGGGAGGAAGAGTAAAAGATTTGCCTGGAGTTAAATACCATATTGTAAGAGGTAAATTCGATTTAATGGGAGTTGAGGGAAGACAATCTTCAAGAAGCAAATACGGAGCAAAGAAAGGCCAAGGAGCGGGCCCAAGAGTAGTCGCGGGAACTCCGGCACCTGAAGCTCCGGCAGCAGAACCAGCCGCATAACGGTTCAAAAGGAAAATTATGGCTAGAGGAAAAAGTCACATTAAAAAAAGGAAAATTGAAGGAGACGAGATTTACGGAAATCTTTTGGTCGCTAAATTCATTAATAGCATAATGAAACACGGAAAAAAGTCTCCGGCTCAAAAGGTTTTCTACGACGCATTTGAAATAATTTCTAAAAAGGAGCAAAACCCTTTGGAAGTATTTGAAAACGCAATTCAAAACGTCGGACCAAGACAGGAAGTAAAACCAAGAAGAGTTGGCGGAGCTTCTTATCAGGTTCCCCAGGATGTAAGGCCCGAGAGAAGAACTTCGCTTGCAATTAGATGGATAATCGAAGCGGCCCGCGCAAGATCAAATAAAGAATTCCACGGTTTCGAAGAAAAGTTGGCAGCGGAATTTATGGACGCTGCAGCGGGAACCGGAGCAGCAATGAAAAAAAGAGATACAGTTCAGCGAATGGCCGACGCAAACCGAGCCTTCTCCCACTTCAGATTCTAGAGGTTACTTCCAGGTTATAGAAATATGAGGGCGCTTCGCAAGAGTTTTTTGGAGTTTTGTAACTTTTCTTAAAATTACAGATCTTTCTTCCGCAGGTTTTCCTTCGTAAGAATCATAAAATTTATCGAAGATTTTGGTAAGTGCTCCACCAGTTGCTAGTAAGCCTATCCCATAGAGCCAGGAACTTTCTTGTATTCCAATAACTACGGCTCCTAACGTATAGGAAAAAGCAACATCTTGACTCAAATTATGTAGGTATTTTGCCACGGGCTCTCCGGCTATTGAAGCTATTTCAAGCTTTGAATGAACGGGCGCTTTTTCGACTGTTGCAATCCTTAGTTGTTCTGTCATATCGGCCTATAGTTTAATACAGACTGGTCTGGTTGTCAAATGGGACTTTCACAAAAAAGGCGGTAAAATGCCAAAGGTTAGACATTCTATTAGAGAAGGAAATAGAATTGTTAGTAGAGTAAATACGAGAACAGCCCTTAGAAACTCCGAGGATTTCATGAATCGTCTTTAAAAGCGTTTGCAAGCTGAGTATGGCCGTGCTATACTAATTTTCGCTCTCCGCGGGAGAGCTTTTTCTTAGAATGGCTGAACAAAAAGAAGTACAATTGGACAAGATTCGCAATATCGGAATTATTGCGCATATAGACGCGGGAAAAACCACAACAACCGAACGTATCCTCTTTTACACAGGAAAAACTTACAAGATCGGCGACATCGACGAAGGAACAACCCAGATGGATTGGATGGAACAGGAAAAAGAAAGAGGGATTACCATTGTTTCCGCCGCAACTACCGCTTATTGGAAAGATAACAGAATAAATATTATCGATACTCCGGGCCATGTTGATTTTACAGCCGAAGTTGAGCGTTCTTTAAGAGTTCTCGACGGAGGCATCACGGTTTTGGATGCCGAAGAAGGAGTGCAATCGCAGTCTGAAACTGTTTGGAGGCAGGCGGATAAATATAAAGTTCCCAGAATCTGTTTTATAAACAAAATGGATAAACTCGGAGCGGATTTTCTTAACACGATTAAAACCATAGAAGACAGACTCGGAGCAAACCCGCTAATAATGGTTTTGCCAATCGGGGTTGAATCTACATTTAAAGGAATCGTCCACTTAATGGAACAAAAAGCCTATGTTTGGGGAGGCGAAGAATTGGGGGCAAAGTTTGAAGTTACCGATATCCCTGAAGACATGAAAGCCCAGGCTGAAGAATATAGGCACAAATTGGTAGAAAAAATTGCGGAAACCGACGATATCCTAATCGACAAATATCTAAACGGTCAAGAAATAACAAACGAAGAATTAAAGGCTGCTCTAAGGCGTGCAGTTATTGCTTATAAACTAGTTCCGATTTTTGCCGGATCAAGCTTGCGAAACAAAGGCGTGCAGCCGCTCCTTGATGCTGTTATCGATTATCTTCCGTCCCCTTTGGATATTGGAGAAATAAAAGGATTTAACCCAAAAACTCAAGAAGACGAGACAAGAAAACCCTTGCCTTCGGAGCCGATTTCAGGTCTTGCCTTTAAGATCCAAATCGACCCGCACGTTGGAAAGCTTACTTATTTTAGGGTTTATTCGGGGACTGTAGCTGCCGGTTCTTATATCTATAACAGTACAAAAAATATAACGGAAAGAGTCGGCCGAATTCTTTTGATGCACGCAAACCAAAGAGAAGAAATAAAAGAGGCAAAAGCTGGGGAAATAGTTGCTTTGGTCGGACTTAAAGATACGATAACCGGAGATACTCTTTGTGAAGAGAAGAAACCAATAATTCTAGAGAAAATTTCTTTCCCCGAACCAGTTATTTCTTTGGCGATCGAACCTAAGACCAAAGCAGACCAGGAAAAACTGGGATTTGCTCTAAAGCGCCTTTCGGAAGAAGACCCGACATTTAGTATAAAAACCAATCACGAAACAGGACAGACGATTATTTCTGGAATGGGAGAATTACAGCTTGAAGTTATGGTCGACAGGATGAAAAGAGAGTTTGGAGTCTTGGCAAATGTCGGAGCCCCTCAAGTTGCGTATAAAGAAACGATAAAACAAGAGGCCGAGGGAGAAGGAAAATATATAAGGCAATCCGGAGGACGAGGACAATACGGACACTGTTTTCTTAGGGTTACACCAAAACCAAGAGGGGAAGGATTTGAATTCGTTGATGCAATAAAGGGTGGAGCGATTCCCGCCGAGTTTATAAGATCTATCGAAAAAGGTGTAATCGAGAGAATGGAAAATGGAATTCTCCTGGGTTACCCAATGACTGACATGGAAGTTACTGTTTACGACGGAAGTTTCCATGAGGTAGATTCTTCGGATGCGGCTTTCCAAATCGCCGCCTCAAAAGCCTTACAGGAAGCAACGAAAAACGGAAAACTCACTCTTTTGGAACCTATTATGAAAGTCGAAGTAACTACACCTTCGGAATTTTTGGGAGAAGTAATTGGAGATTTGTCCAGTAAAAGGGCTCAGATAAATGGAACGGAGGAAAGGGGAAAGGCGACTGTAATAGTTGCAACTGTTCCGCTTTCGGAGCTGTCGGGTTATGCAACGACTTTAAGGTCGATGTCCCAGGGAAGAGCTTCTTATTATATGGAACCTTCGCATTACGAAGAAGTTCCACAAAACATACAAGCACAAATGCTTGCTAAGTCAACCTTCACAGGTCGAATCGAATAACCTCAAGAATCACTTAAGGTAAGACAAAACAGCTGCAATTACCAAAAGATCCAAGAGTTTTTGTGTTGCATTAAGGAAGAAAAGGTTCCATGTTTTTCCTTCCCAAAGTACGACACCCAATGCTCCCGGAGCTTGAAAACCAAGCCAAGCCCAGAAACCTACGGTTAAAGCACCTGTAAGTGTTGCCGATCCGGTCAACCCCAAAAAAACCGCCAAAACATACGCTGTTACAAGCGTTCCTACAAAAACTGTTGCCATTGATTGCGGCATTTTGCTTTTGTCTCCAGACATTTTTTGTCCGGATAGTTTCTCCCAGGTTTTTCCAAAAAGGGGACCGTACCAAAGCCATCCAAAAACGAAACTTGCGATCGCGGCTGCAATAACTCCCGTGTAATTAACTACTGGCATTAATAAATTCACCCCCTCCCAGTTCAAAGGATATCCATAATCTATAAGTTAGCAAACCAAATGTCAAATGTGCTAAAATCGCGCGGTGAAGAATTTAGTTTGTGTTTTCGCGCATCCGGACGACGAGTCTTTTGGACCCGGTGGGACAATTGCAAAGTTTTCTAAAAAATATAATGTTTATATTTTAAGCGCGACAAAAGGTGACGCCGGACAAAGTTCCATCCGAAGTAAAAATTTGGGAGAAGTTCGTTCGGAAGAATTAAAAAAAGCTGCAAAAATCCTTGGAGTAAAAAAAGTTTATTTCTTAGGATTTAAAGACGGGACCTTAAATAATAATATTTACCATAAATTAGCTTCGAAAATCGAAGAAAAATTAAAAATTTTAAAACCGGAAATTGTTTTAACTTTTGAACCGCAGGGAATATCGGGACACATAGACCACATAACGATTTCCATGGTAACAATGTTCGCAGTCCAGAAGTTAAAGTTTATCAAGGAAGTTTGGCAGCATTGTAGACCCCAAGGCTATGATAAATTTATTAAAAATTATTTTATTTATTTCCCGAAAGGTTATAAAAAATCACAAATTCAAAAAGTTGTAAAAACAAATGATGTTTGGGAGAAAAAGTTGGAGGCGATGAGGGCTCACAAATCTCAAGCGGCCGATTTTGAAAGAGTTCTAAAGATCCAATCCAAACTTCCAAAAGAAGAATATTTCTTGGTAATTAAGCCGTAGAGATTTATCCTACCCAATCATTCTTTTTATTTCCGCAGCGATTTCACCGGCGCTCATTTTACTTGAATCCAGCACGCGATCGAAAAGTCCGAATTTCGGATGTCCGTGTTTTCTTATTGAGTCCCTTAATTCGGCAACGGTTCCTTTGTATTTTCCCACAAATCCTTTTCGTTCTTTTACTCTCTGCTCCAAAATATTTTCGGGAGTGTCTAAATAAACCGTCAGGGTTTTATATTTTCTGTCTGCCTCTTTAATTATTTTTGACGCCAGATTAATTCGGGTTTCAGTTGCAAATTCGTCGATAGCTATGTGGGAACCTGAAAGGAGCGCTCTTTTGAGTAAATTGTTTTTTGTTGCGTTTACGGTGTGTATAAATTTTTCCGAAACTTCCCAATTTCTTTCAAAGAGCTTTTGCCTTATCTCGTCAGGTGAGACTATTATTAAATCCGTTTCTTTTCTTAAAATCTCCAAGGCTGTAGTTTTTCCGGATCCCTGAAAACCGCTCAAAAAGAGGAGTACGGGTTTTTTTGGCTGGTGTTCTCCAACCCTCCATGTTGAGGTAATCTCTTCGGTTAATTCACCGACAGTTGCAGCGTCCGCATTTACGCCAATTTCTTCGTTGTTTACCCTGTGTCTCCTCTCCTTCATTATCCGCATATTCTATAGATTTAGGCCCAAAAGTTCAAACATTTTCACATTTGCCCCTTGACGATTGTGGTAAAAAGGTGTATATTTTTCTCTTACAGCTCCAATTGGGAGTTGTTTTTTAAATTACATGGCAGAAGGAAAATTCGAAAGAACAAAACCACACGTAAATATCGGGACCATTGGTCACGTTGACCATGGTAAGACAACTTTGTCGGCTGCTATTGCTACAGTCCTTTCAAAAAAGGGACAAGCAAAGGCGATGAAGTACGAGGACATAGACAACGCCCCGGAAGAAAAAGCAAGAGGAGTTACAATCAACATTACCCATATCGAGTACGAAACAGATAAAAGACACTACGCTCACATCGACGCTCCAGGACACGCAGATTACATTAAAAACATGATTACAGGTGCCGCTCAAATGGACGGCGCTATTTTAGTTGTTTCGGCTCCGGATGGCCCAATGCCACAAACGAGAGAGCACATTCTTTTGGCTCGTCAAGTTGGAGTGCCTGCAATTGTAGTTTTTCTTAACAAAACAGACATGGTTCAAGATGCAGAGCTTTTGGACCTAGTCGAAATCGAAGTAAGAGAACTTTTGACAAAATACCAATATCCCGGAAACGAAACACCAATAATCCGAGGATCGGCCTTAAAGGCCTTGGAAGGCGACCCGGAAGCGGAAAAACAAATCCTAGCTTTGATGGATGCAGTAGACACATTCATCCCAACACCGGTTCGAGACACAGAAAAACCATTCTCGATGTCTGTTGAAGACGTTTTCTCGATCAAAGGTCGAGGAACAGTCGTAACAGGAAGAGTGGAACGAGGCAAGGTTAAGGTCAACGACCCTGTCGAGATTGTCGGAATAAGACCGACAAAATCCACAGTCGTAACCGGCGTTGAAATGTTTAGAAAATCTTTGGACGAAGCACAGGCCGGAGATAACGTCGGACTACTCCTTCGAGGAATTGAAAAAGCAGATGTAGAGCGCGGACAAGTCGTTGCAAAGCCGGGATCTATTACTCCTCACAAGGAATTCGAAGCTGAAGTTTATATTCTTACCAAAGAAGAAGGCGGAAGACATACACCATTCTTCACAGGATACAGACCACAGTTCTATATTAGAACAACCGACGTAACGGCAGAAGTTGCTCTCCCAACAGGCGTTGAAATGGTAATGCCCGGAGATTCTACAAAAATGACTGTAAAACTTATCGTTCCGGTCGCTTTGGAAGAAGGACTTAGGTTTGCAGTTCGAGAAGGTGGAAAAACAGTCGGAGCAGGAGTTATAAGCAAAATTATTGCTTAACTGTTCAGATTGAATTATAATTTGTCCGCCGAAAGGCGGATTTTTGTTCATTAAAAAGGGGAATAAATTATGCCAAAAGGAACAATAAGAGTAAGACTCAAAAGTTACGACGCAAGAGTCATCGATGCCTCTTGCCAGCAAATACTTGATACGGCAATAAGAACCGGGGCTTCTGTTGTTGGTCCTATTCCCCTTCCCACAAAAAGATCGGTTTACGCAGTAAATACTTCCCCTTTTGTAGACAAAAACGCCCGAGACCATTTTGAAATCAGAGTCCACAAAAGATTAATCGATATCGTTTCTCCAACAGAAAAGACAATTGATTCCCTCACACATTTGGAACTACCCGCCGGTGTAAACATCGAGATCAAAATTTGATTGAGTTCATTTAAAAAGATTATAATCGGGCATAAATCTATGATCTCTAAGTTTTTTAAGCCTGCCTTATCCATTTTTCTGGCAATTTTTCTGCTTCTTTACCAAATTGGCTTTCCTTTGAGTGTCTTTGCCGATGAGATAGCTTCTCCTTCGGCGTCCTTAGCTCCTGATCCAAATTCAACTCCAAGTTCAACATTGCTTCCCGAGCCGACTCCTTCAGCAACATCAAGCGCCACTCTTTCATCCCCGACACCTGTACCCGTTCCCTCTCCGGTAGTTTCCGATTGGCAAGTTGTAGGCGATGACGCGACAACACTAAATAATGTGGAGTTAAATAAGGTATATACCGCTCCGCAAGACGGAAAAGTAACTGTAAAATTCGATAAACTAACAACTCCCGGAAAATTAACGATCAAAAAAATCTCTACTCAAAATTTGTCATCAATTGATCCGGTCGCGGATACCGCATACGATATTTCCTCGGACATGCAAAATGGGACCTTTGAATATACTCTTACTCTTCCAACGCCTAAAACACAGAAC
>DASRFS010000047.1:0-2922 GCA_035651435.1 Patescibacteria group bacterium
CAAAATCTCCGGGGCTTTTTATTCCACCGTCGGCAATCACGTTTATTTTTGAGCTGGTAGTTTCGAGCACTGCAGATAATTGTGGAAAACCCGTTCCGGCTACAAGTCTTGTAATGCAAAGTCCTCCGGGGCCAACACCGACTCTTGCATAATCAATTTTTGAACGGTTATACAACTGTGCTTGCGCAAAGGAGACAATATTTCCTGCGACAACATACATCTTTAATTTTCTTTTTATCTCCAGTGCCAATTTTCTAACCTGTTCCATTCCGCCATGCGCAACGTCTATAAGAATTATCTGTGCCCCTTTCTCTTTAAGCTCTTTTGCTTCTTCAAAACCGTTTTTAAGTCCTATAGCATAAAGGCATGGAATATTCTCTTTAGTAAAGGCTGAACAAAGTTTTAAACGCTCTTTCAAATCTCCTCGCGGAAGTGTTCCAATAGCTCCGAGTCTTGCTAGCTCTCTGACCATTTTTTCTCCGGAAATTGTATCCATTGGAGCAGAGACTATTGGCTTTTGGAGCTTATAGGGACCAAATTGCACGGAAGTTTGGACAGAACTTCTTGATGCAATACCTGAATTTTGAGGAATTAAAAGTACGTCGTCGTAAGTTAGGGAGCTAGGATTTGTGTGCGGTAAGTTCGGCCATTTATTAGTTTTACCAAGTGACTTATAGAAGAGCTTAGACATGACGCACGAATATTAATGCTATAGCACTTAGTGATCGGTTGTCAATAATAAAAATTTAGGGTATAATTTTAGGTCGCAAAATATATGGACGAGATTAAGATAAAAGGCGCAAGGGAACACAACCTCAAAAACATCGATATTTCTATTCCCAAAAATAAGTTAGTTGTTTTTACAGGAATTTCCGGAAGCGGAAAATCCTCTTTGGCATTCGACACTATTTATGCAGAGGGACAAAGACGCTACGTTGAAAGTCTTTCATCTTATGCAAGGCAATTTTTGGGAGTAATGAAAAAACCGAATGTTGATTTAATAGAAGGGCTTTCGCCTGCAATTTCGATAGACCAAAAATCCACATCCCACAATCCCAGATCTACTGTTGGAACCGTTACCGAAATATACGATTACCTAAGACTTCTGTTTGCAAGAATAGGCCATCCTCATTGTCCCAAATGCGGCCGAGAGATCACACATCAAACCGAAGAGCAGATATCAAACAACATATTATCCCTTGGCAAGGGTACTCTAAAAGTAAAGGCTTTGATCCTTGCGCCTGTTGTTAAGGATAGAAAAGGTGAATACATAGACCTCTTTACCGATCTTAAAAAACGCGGATACAAAAAGGTAAGAATTGATGGGGAAATATTTTCGTCCGACGAAGACTTTGTTCTGATAAAAACAAACAAGCACACGATAGAAGTTGTTGTCGACCAGTTAGTAATTTCAAAAGACACCGACAAAATGAGAATAAGTCAGGACGTTGAGCAAGCATTGAAACTTGGAGGGGGAGAAATGATTGTATCGAAAATAAAAGATTCGGGATTTAATATTCCGGAGAAACCGAAAAAGATGGAGGACGAACTTTTTTCGGAAAGGTTTGCTTGTCCATTCGACGGAACTTCACTCCCTGAGATAGAGCCAAGAATTTTTTCGTTTAATACGCCGCACGGAGCATGTCCGGAATGCAATGGGTTGGGAACAATTTTGACTGTCGATAAAGACTTGGTATTTAATAAAAATCTTTCCATAAACGAAGGAGGAATATTACCTTTCACTCATCTTTTGGAAAGAGATACCTGGTTTTCGAGAACTTTTAAAACTTTTTGCGAAGAAAACGATATTCCGTTATCAAAAAGATTATCGGAAGTAAGCGAAGAAAAAAAAGATTTGCTTCTAAAAGGTACAGGAGAGAAAGAATATTACGTTGAAGGAGAAAATAGATGGGGAAGAAAAACTGCGATTAATGAGCCTTTTGAAGGAATTCTTCATGAGCTAAGAGAAAGATATAATTCCGCAGAGTCTATGTTTATGAAATCACAAATTGAAAGATTCATGAGATATGAAACATGTCCCATATGCAACGGTGCCAGATTAAAAAAAGAAGCTCTCTCAGTCACAATAGAAAATAAATCTATCGTTGAACTATCAGACATGTCTATTGGGAATACTTTTGTGTTTATAAATGAGCTCACAAAAAAGATAACGGAAAGAGAACAAGAAATTGGGAAATTGATTCTAAAGGAAATAAAACAAAGATTGTCTTTCTTGCTTGATGTGGGACTCGATTACTTAACTCTTTCAAGAGGTGCACAGACACTCGCCGGAGGAGAAGCGCAAAGAATTAGACTCGCTTCGCAAATTGGAAGTGGGTTAACAGGCGTTCTTTATGTTTTGGACGAGCCCTCGATTGGACTCCATCAGAGAGATAATAAAAAATTAATAGATACACTAAAAAAACTGAGGGATTTAGGGAATACAGTCCTTGTTGTAGAGCACGATCAGGAAACAATGGAAGAATCCGATTTTATAATCGACTTTGGACCCGGAGCAGGCGAACATGGAGGAAAAGTGATTTCGCAAGGAACAATAACGGAAATTAAGAATGACACGAATTCAATAACCGGAGGATACTTGTCCGGCAGAAAAAAAATCAAAAGTATTGCCGGTCAAAATTCCATAGCGAACGGAAATATTCTAACGATCCATGGTGCAAACGAACACAACCTAAAGAATCTAAACGTAGACTTTCCTCTCAACAAATTCATAGTAGTAACGGGAGTTTCAGGAAGTGGAAAATCTACTCTTATAAACGATATCTTGTATCGCTCGCTAATGCAGCTTAGCAACCCCTTCCATAGACAAAAACCCGGGAAGTTTTTAAATATTACAGGATACGAACACATTAAAAATGTTTTTATGATCGATCAATCTCCGATAGGACGAACACCAAGGAG
>DASRFS010000048.1:0-12174 GCA_035651435.1 Patescibacteria group bacterium
AGTGTAGAGTGCACATGAGGCTCATAATCTCATAGGTCGGGCGCAACTCCCGACTCCGCAACACAATTCAACTCGCCAGGGTAGCTCAGTTGGTTAGAGCACAAGATTCATATCCTTGCGGTCGTGAGTTCGAATCTCACCCCTGGTACTTCAATATGATAAATCCAGAAAACGAAAGAGTAACCCGAAAAGAGAAAGATCCGAGAATCACACGATTCCACCCGGAAGGATACTCTTATGCTGGCAGCACACCTGATAACCATCCTGTCTTTGAATCCAAAGGCAAAATAGTGCCTAAATTATTTTCCGCAATGGAAGAAGTTGACGAAATAGAGATTGTTAACGGAAATCCAACAAAAGCAATTCATAGAACAAGAATTAGGCCACTTCCAAGAGAGAAATCGCGTGCAAATTCTCACGTTGGAAAATTGCTCAAAAAGATATCTCGAGGTTAAAATGGCAGCAGAATCTCCAAGATTTTATCGACCGACAGCAATCTCCCCTGCGGAGGCCTTAAGACGACAAAGAATAAGCGATACGCTCAAAATTGTCTTGAACACACCCAAAGAGAAGCTTAAAAGAAAAAAGTCATTCAGTCTCATAAGAGCCGACCATATTTCTGAAGGCCTAAGGAGATTCTACGATGCACATCCAGATTATAAGAAAGTGCAAGGTGAAAGACTTCGAAAGTTTAATTTCTCTACAAATCCTGAATTACTAGCAAAAGCAAATGAAAAACATAGAGGAATACATCTTTCAGAAAAGGCGAAAAGAAGAATGAGTAAATCCTTGAAAGGAAGAAAACTTTCCACCGAACATAAGCAAGCAATGAGCCGTTACTGGACAGGAAGAGAAAAACCTCCTCAAGACGTTGCAAAGAGAGCAAGGTCAATAGGTCTTAGGTGGAATGAAGGGTCTATTTATAGAATTCGAGCTTTGCCCGGGAAAGCTCTTTGGGTTCATCTGGTTAAAACAGGACTCATAAGAAGGATAGCTAATCATAACTATTTAAGTCAGAGCGAGATTGAAAGACTTGAGAACTTTTTTAATAATTTCAAAGTAGGAATGAAAGTGCCTCAAGAGCTAAAGCCCCTTTATGCGAGGATGAGACAAGCTGCTGTGAAATTGAGCTAATTGCCAGTTGACAGTCCCAAAATTTTCGTAGTACACTCATAAAAATGTGTAAAAACTAACTCATGTCAGTCGAGCGCATAACATCGGTCCCCGAACAAACTGCGCTCCCCCTTTCCCCAAAACTTCCTAGAGAAACTATCCAAAATCTTCAAAGGATATTACAAAAGCAAATAAGAGAACACCCATTGTCCTTAGAGGCTACAAGCAAGAATTTTAAGCTTGAATCCTTAAGTAAACCCTTCGAATTTGAGGAGAGCACTGAAATAGTAAATAACAATGTCACTTTTAAGCTTGAAAAAGATAAAGAAAATCCTAAAATCCGGAGGTTCACTGTCACCAAAACTTATAGCCTATCGGGTCCGATGATTGTTTCATTGGATGATATGGACAAAATTGAGGATCGAGGACCTTTCGTTAAAATGGAGACTTGCCTAACATTTAACAACGAAGATCCACATATCTCTTACTCCTGGAGTATCAGCGACAATTCAGCTCCTCCCAAGTTCTATGAAGATACCCAAGAAGCTGTAGACCTTTCACAAAGACACGTAAAATTCTTGGCTTCTTAGAAGAAAAGGTTTAGCCATTTTTGCCAGTTAGGCTTTTCCGGTCGTTTATTTTCTGTTCCCTTTACTTCCTGCTTTGGAACCAAAACCTCTTTCTCCCCTGCTTTAGTCAAGAAAAGCTTATCCCTTGCCTCCCCTTCAACGAATTCCGGAGTTTGGGCGATTTGTAAATCATTTTTTAATTCTTCGTTTCTTTTCTTTTCGTTTTCTAAATTTTTTTGAGCTATCGTTATTAAGTCCTGCTTATGCCAGAGGTCGTAAATGGAATGCGCAAGGCCGTTTATTACCAAAAGAAGAATAATTATTGCCCCAATTTGCAAAAATTTTCTCACAAGATAATTGTACAACATTATTTCTTTCATTTTTCTTTCTTGACTATGGGCTATCTAGTTGCTATTATGGGCTGCCAGATGAAGACAATTCCACTTCGAAATGCCCACGAAGAATTTAAAAAATATCTTAAGGAAAAAGGAAATTCAAATTCGACTGTTGTAGCCTACGGGAAAGATATTGAGCAATTAGTCACGTTCCTTGAGACTCTGCAAAAATCCCAAATCCACGAAATAACAAAACCAGACCTTGAAGCATTCCTGGCAAAGATGCAAAAAGAAGGCTATACCCCAAAATCAATTTCGAGGAAAATAAATTCAACCCGAACTTTCTATAGGTTTTTAAAAGTTAACGAATACGTAACCGACGATCCTTCCCTTTTGATCGAACACCCTACTTATCAATTGGCGGCACCCAGAATTCTTAATCCCACGGAATATAGAGCTCTTAGGGACGCTGCACGAAACGACCCAAGGATGTTTGCGATAATCGAACTTCTCCTCCAAACGGGAATAAGAATTGGAGAATTGGCAAATCTAAAACTTAGTGACGTAAAAAGCGATAGCCTAAGAATAGTCCCTTACGAAAAACACGAAGAAAGGGATGTTCCGCTAAATAAAAGGGCAAAACAAGCTTTAGACGATTACTTAAAAATAAGGCCAAAAGCACAAGATGAGCATATTTTCGTTACAAAATCGGGCAAACCTTTCTTAATAAGGAATATTAGGACTGCGATCGAGCGATATTTTAGGCTCGCAGAAATTAAAAATGCAAAGGTTAATGACCTTCGCCACACTTTTGTCGCGCACCACCTAAAACACGGAGTTTCACTTTTAGTTTTGTCTAAAGTTTTAGGGCACAAGAGGCTGTCGACGACCGAAAGATATCTTCAATTTGTTGGAGACCGGGGCAAAGAATCCCCAAATCTTACTGAACTCTAAAAACTTCCTGGCGGAAGTTTTGCGCGCGGACCTTTCTTCCCAAGCGTCCTTGAATCATTAAATTTTCTAGCTAAAAAGTCTTTGGCGGAGATTATTCTACCTACAGGATACATTATTCCATATAGTGCACCATACATTAAAATTGTCGCAGGAATAGTAGCTACTAAAGGAGGTTCGGAGAGTCTTGCATCAGAATTATTGATGTATAACCCGGCGAGTTCTGCGCCATCCAGACATTTTTCTGCCGCTACCCTTGCTATATGTCCGGGCAAAGTCCTGGGAGTTGGCAAAACCTCCCTAATTTTTTCCGTCAATGATCGATCAATTTCTTTCATAAAGTGGGCATGCTTGGATTCGGACCAAGGACATCTACTTTATAAGAGTAGCGCTCTACCGCTGAGCTACATGCCCTATTGAGAGGATATTCTATCAGAGTCTCGCGCGTTGGGCAATCGAGTTATCTACGGTAGAAAAGTCTACTCCGTATTTGAGCCTCGAAAGTTCTCTTACAAGCTCCGCGACACGAGGGTTTTCCAAAGACTTTTCCTCCGTCATATCACGCGTTAAATCCATTGAAAATGGAGGGACAGGTTCGCCGTTTACTATTGTTTTTATGTACGCGTTGAAGCGGTCAACGTTAATAAGGTCAGATTCGGTAAATACGGGCTGAAATTCATGCTGCAAATAGTTTGCGTCGTTTACTCCAACCCGGAAACTAACCAGCGTTCCGACGTTTCCAAAGATTGCGTTCTTTACTTCCTCGTCCATCTGTCCTATAAACTGGTTTGCGACCGTTAAATTAAGCCTATATTTTCGCGCCTCCGAGAGAATCTGGGCAAAATCCGGGGTCGCAAAGTTTTGGAACTCGTCAACGTAAAGGAAAAAGTCCCGCCTCTGGTCTTCGGGGGTATCTTGTCTACTCATCGCGGCAACGAGGATTTTTGGAACTAGGATTAACCCTAAGAAGTTTGAGTTCTCCTCGCCTATCTTACCCTTTGATAGAGAAATTAAGAGGATTTTACCGTTGTCCATCGCTTCCCTAAAGTTAAATGCGGATTTTGATTGTCCGATTATATTTCGCATCATTCTATTGGTAACAAATCGGCCGAATTTGGAGACGATGTAATCCAAGACTTCCGATTTGTGAAAGTCCGAGGTTTGCGCAATTTGATCTGTCCAATAACGCCTAACAATCGGATCTTGAACTTTTGGCAGTAATTCCTGGACAAAAGCAGGGTCGGTCAGAATTCTAACGACCTCGACAAAGGTATTGCCGGGTTCACTCATAACAGTTAACATCGCGTTTCTGATCGCGTGTTCAAACCTTGGCCCTATAATTCCGGTCTTGTTTGGATCGTAAAGTTTGTACATAAGTCCAACGATTGAGGAAACGACATAGTGTTTCTGCTCTTCCGTATCCGCTTCAAGCATGTTAAGCCCCATTGGCCTGTCTGTGTCCGAAGGGTCAAAGAGAATAACATCTTCTGCTCTTTCCGGAGGAATAAGAGGCAACAATTTATCTATAGTATCGTGGGGGTCTATAAAACAGACTCCTTCGCCGTTTCTAATGTCTTGCAAAATCATGTCTTTTAAGAATTCCGACTTTCCTACTCCGGTTTTTCCTACTACATACATATGTCTTCTCCTGTCATCCCTGGACATATAAACGGGCTTTGAAAGACCTCTATAGGTACTTCTTCCCAAGAATAACCCATTATCCGGGATAAGAGCCGGTGCCGGAGCGCGTTTGCTGTTAAGCCAGAAAACGTGGGGAGTCGTAACGGCTTTATTTGGGAAATGGAAGACGGTTGCGAGTTCTTCTGTTGAAAGGACCGAAGTTTGTCCGCGCATCGGCATATACCTATATATAAAGTCGTTCATAAACATTCCTTTAAATCTATTGCCGTTTTTGGTAAAAGAATTAAAACCGTTAAATTGCGAGAATGCGGAGATTATATTGTTAAGATGGGCCTCCGCAGCTTCCGGAGTCGATGAGGAAACTACGATTCTAATAACCGTGTTAAATCCCGGCTTCCCAACCTTGGTTTCGATCGCCTCAAGCTCCTTTGGATCGGCAGAATACTTTGCGGTTTCAGGATTTGCTTCTGCCTTTTTAACTCTTCCAATGTATTTTCGGCCGTAAGCTTTCCATTTTGAATCCGCAGGACTAACCATTATTTGAATCGCCGCGCCTTCTCCATCGGTCATCTTTGCCAAAACAGAAGTAATTGTGGAAAGAGGGTCCGTTGGAAGGTCTTTGTAAACCTTAATGGGCTTGTAGTCCGAATCTTTAAGCCTCAAAGAGGCAAATGCGACCTTGGCTTCTTTATCAAAAATGTTGTAATCATTTCCGATTGCCATGCCTTCTCTCGTGTTTTTTTCCTCAACCACTTTTATCTCTGCGTCGGGATAGGCTCCATTTATCTGCTTTTCGATCATGTCTTTATATTTATTAGGGGTATTAACGTAAAACCTAATATCCTGTGGAAGTCCGACTATTTCAAAAGACACAGACGGCTGGAGTTTTAGAAAAGAAAACCTTCCGCCCTTTCTGAGGCCGGCAAACGAGGAAAAAAGCTGTTCTGCAGCATCTATTTTTATTTCGTTATCTCGAGGAAGCGTAACTTGCAGCAAAGTAGAATCGAGGGACTCCTTGAGTCTATTTTTATTTCGGTACCAAAGAATAAAAATGTAACCTACGACCGTACCCAAGGCAACGAGAATCAAAGAGATAAAAATTCCGATAACAAGAGATGTAAGGAAGGGAAAAAATTTCTCAGGTGAAAGAAAATCCAAAATGTTCATTATGCTGCTTTTAATTGTTCGACCTTTTTTTCAAGCTCGGCAATTTTTTCTTTGTCTGACTCCCTAATAACAATAATTGCCTTGGCTCTATCTGCACTTAAAGGATCCTTCTTTGTTGTTTTTAAAGTCAAATGTGCTTGGGCTACTTCATCACTTGGTATTTGTGAAAGTATACCTTGGGAAGGTTCGCTTGGGATAGGAGTTTTTTCCGCAGAAGCTTTGACTTCAAAGCTAGATTTTTCGACCGGAGGCTTGTCTTCGATTTTAACAAAAGGCTCGAGGCCTTCAATATTCGGTAATGGATCCGTTTCGTGGTCACCAACCGATCTTTCACGGACTACTGAAATGACATTTTGAGGCGGATTTTGGGGTATTTTTTTCTGTTCATCCATGGCCATATCATACCATATTTAGCAAGTTTGCCCTCCCCCCTTGGCAAATTCTTCTTTTGTTATTCCACACGAAGGACACCGATTCCCAACCGGACCGTCCGCGCGATATTCGCACTTTGGACAAACAAACCATTCTTTTTTATTACCCGAAAGGGAGGAATCGGTCGGGAAACTACCAAAAAGGCGGTTGCTTTGAGCGCTGACACCACAACTTCCGTTTACAAGAGGAGGCAAAAAGCTGAAATTTCGAACAATTTCAGAAACATCCCCTGCCGGCATATTCTTTCCCGCCTTTACCGCGATGACAAAATTCTCCAAGGCATGAAAAACTCCTTTGTCTTTTGTTTTTATATAACTCTCTATTAAAGGCTCTGCTTTCCTTATACAGTCCCAAAGCAGCGTCTCCTTGATTTCATTAAACTTCGGCTCGAAGATATCGTTTACCAAATCTTGCGCTTCCTCTTTTGTCAGATTAGTAGTAACTATCGGAGACGAGAGAAATTCATCTTCTGTCAATTTGTTCCCAAAAACTCCCGTTATCTCATTTCTTAAAAAGTTAAGCTGGTAAAGCGTAGGGCTTTCTACTCTAACAGCAGTCATGTGGATTTCAGAAAAAATTCTTGATAACCGGGCCAGCTTTCCAAGGTATATAAAACCATAATCTCCATACCCTTCCCGGGAAGGTCCCGGAGGGCTCGCCCAAACGATTGTTGCGCCGTCCGGGGCTTCCTTTAAATCCTCTTCAAGAACCTCTATCCCTAAGAGCTCCGATTCTTCGCGGTGTGTAGGCAGGTTAATTTTTTCTCTCTCTTTAATTGCTCTTTGGGCTTTTACCCTCATCTTCTCAAATCTGTATGGATCACATAGGTTACCGTCGAAGACCAGTTTATAATCAAACCTTTGAAAACCCAGCCTGTATTCTCCTAGATACGATACAACGTCGTCTTTTATCTCTTTAGATGAGACATGGGGTGCGTATTCGTGGTTAAATGCAAGTACTTCTTTCATTGCTTTTGGTCTCGAAAGTCTTTTAACGGGGTTCTGACTATACAGTTGCGGCACAGCGCTGGAATTTCACCAGCTTTCACCCGACCCCATTAGATGTTTAACTATCTAACGGGGATTCCAAATTTTTTCTTTTTTCTTTTCTTTAAAGTTTATATATCTTGCAAACATAAATAAAAGATCCGAAAGTCTATTCATGTAAATTAGGATTTCTGTCTGGACATTTTCCTTCTCGCTTAGTTCAACCACTCTTCTTTCTGCCCGCCTTGAAACTGTTCTTGCCTGGTGCAGAAATGAACCAGCCATTCCCCCTCCCGGCAGGATAAAATTGTTGAGAGAAGGAAGCTGGTTCTCTAATTTATCTATTATCTTTTCAAATTCCTTTGCTCTTTCAGACAAACCAAGAACTTTTGAGCTTGGATTTGCTAGTTTTGCTCCGATTTCAAGAAGATCACTTTGTATTTTAGAAAGCTCTTCCTTAATACTTTTTTCTTTTAGAGAACTTAAAACTACGCCCAGGACGCTGTTTAGTTCATCTACATTCCCTATCGCTTCGATTCTAAGACTTGCCTTTGAAATTCTCTTCCCCTGATATAAAGAAGTCCTGCCTTTATCTCCGGTTTTTGTGTAGACACTCATTTGCCCTTTAGCACTCGGAGTAACCGCAGGAATAACACTTCTTGCAGCCCTCTTCGTATGCTAAGCTTCCGCTTCCGCATTCGGGGCAGATATCGTATAGTCCTGTCGCCGTAGTTGAAAGCTCTCCTTGTTTTTCTTGGAGAGTTAATTGTTCCAGCTTAACAACCGTTTGGGGTTCGTCCGCTTTATGGGGCTCGGTTACGTGGGTTTCGGCAGAATTACCGTTTGCATGACCGTTAGAATTACCGTTTGAGTGGCCATTCTGCCCTGGAATTCTATCCTCTACAACCCCATTAACTCTAAATGAGAAGTGGTTGGAAAGAACTTTTGCAACTGCATCAGGAAGAGAGCGAACTCTGTTTTCCCCAAATCCTACGCTTTTTGCTCCGCCTATTCCGACCAATTGAGCGACAATTTGTCTTACTCTTTCCCTAGGAGACAAGAGGCCATTAACCCTAAGATTAAGCGAAATCATGCGGCCCAACGCATCGGCCATAGCCGAAACGTCCGATCCGACTTTCCCGATAGTTATAAAAACTTCAAAAGGTTCCTGGTTCTCATTGTGGTTAACGGTTATAAAAGTCTTGCCTACGGGCGTGTCTGTTTGGTAAGTAACTCCTTCGACCATGTAAGGCCTTGGGACTACGGGAGCATATTCCATAACTTTTGGTTTTTCCTCTTTTTTCTCCTCCACCCTGGAAAGTACTCCTTCTCTACTGCCGTCTCTCATATAAGTTATTCCTTTAAGCCCGTTGTCGTAGGCAAGCATATAAAGCCTTTTTACATCTTCAACGGTGTGGGCATTTGGAGCGTTAACCGTTTTTGAAATTGACGAATCAATGTATTCCTGTGCAATTGCCTGTACTTTTATGTGTTCTTCAGGCGTTAAGTCATTTGCTCCGATAAAGTAGTCTGGTTTTACGGCATTTGGGTTTTCTTTTTTCCATTCCTCAAAAAGCGGGTGGTACATAATGTGTTCTCCAAGTCTGTCTCGTCGAATGAATTCAAACTCGTAAACCGGTTCGACTCCCGAAGAAACTCCGGACAAGAGCGATGTCGTTCCTGTTGGCGCAATTGTCAACAAAACGGCGTTTCTAATCCCCTGTTTTGCAATTTTCTTTTGGATTTCTTTTGGCAACCTTTGTATATGCCATCCCTGAAGATACATTTTTTTATTGAATTTAGGAAAGGACCCCTTTTCTTTCGCGGTATCGGAAGAAGAAATATAAGCATTGTCCCGAAGAGTCGTGAAAATCTTTTCGATTACAGGCAAAGATTCATCGCTCCCGTATTTTATTTTCATTTTTATCAAAGCGTCGGCAAGACCCAGGATTCCAAGGCCGGTTCGTCTTATGTCCTTTGCGACTTTCTCGTTTTCTTTATAAAAGTAGTATGTGTCGTCAATTACGTTATCCAAAAACCTCATGGCGGTCCTGACATCTTTGCCAAAAGAGTCATAATCAAACTTTTCGTTTTTAACGTATGCCGCCAAATTCATTGCTCCGAGATTACATACTGCCCAGGCAGAAAGTGGTTGCTCACCGCAGGGGTTTGTTGCAATGAGTCTTTCGAAATACCAAGTGTTTGATCTTTTATTCGATCTGTCCAGGAAATGAAGCCCGGGCTCGGCACTCCTCCAGGCAGCCTCACAAATCATATTCCAAAGGTCTCTTGCTTTAACGGTCTTTTTGACTTCGACTTTTCCGCCTATTTTTCTCCATTCGTCGATTTCTCCGGTCCACTTTGTGTCGTATTTTGGATCGTCAAGATCAGGAAAAACTAGTTCCCAGTCCGCATCTTTTTTGACCGCTTCCATAAAAGCATCCGAGACACAAACCGAAAGGTTTGCACCGTTTATTCTTGAAAGGTCTTGTTTGACAGTAATAAACTCCTCAACATCCGGGTGCCAGTCGTGGATCATAAGCATTAAAGCGCCGCGTCTGGTTCCGCCCTGCTGAACTATGTCTTTGGTAGCAAGGGAATAAAGCTCGGCCCAGTTTATAGGACCCGAAGAAAATCCGTTTACTTTCTTGACCCTAGAGCCTCTTGGTCTTAGTCTTGAAAGGTTAAGCCCTACTCCTCCGCCCCTTGCCATAATCTCGATCATTTGGGAAAGGTTTTGCATTATTCCCCCCCTTGAATCCGGAGGATTTGGAATTACAAAACAATTGTAGTAAGTTACATCAAATCCGGTCCCGGCTCCGGCGAGAATCCTCCCGCCGGGAAGAAATTTAAAATCCTTCATTACATTGTAGAATTCTTTTTCCCACTTTTTTCTTTTTGAGGCTTTTTCTACTCCGGCAATACCTTTTGCAACCCTCTTCCACATTTCCTCAGGGGTCTTCTCTATTGGATTCCCGTCTCTGTCTTTAAGAGAGTATCTGTCGAGGAAAACCTTCTGTCTCATTCCGTCAAGTTGTGTCATTTTATTAACTTTTTTACTTCCTTTTCGAAATCTTCAACGTCTACAAACCTCTTGAAAACGCTCGAAAACCTTATGTATGCTACTTTGTCAATCTTCTTTAGTTTTGCCGCAACCAATTGTCCTATTTTTTTACTTTCTACTTCGATGGAGTCTCCGGACCTAAGCTCCATTTCTATTTCCGTTGCGATTTTTTCAATGTCGCCGGCCGTTACTTTTGTTTTTTCCGTCGACCTTGCTATTCCGTTTCTTAATTTATCTCTGTTAAACTGCTCGCGTCTTCCGTCTTTCTTAATTACTATTAATCCAATGTTTTCTATTCTTTCGTAAGTTGTGAATCTCTTTTCGCATTTCAAACATTGTCTTCTTCTTCTAATTGTTTCTAGATCTTCCGAATCTCTTGTTTCTACAACTTCCGTTTCCGTCGCTGCGCAATAAGGGCACTTCATAATTCTGGACTAGGGTTCAAAGCAGATTGAAGATGGATGAAAAATAAGTTCCCGTTTTTAACTTCTTCAATCTATTTTTCTTGCCCTCATCTACCCTCAATTTCTTCCTTAAACAATATATCTAGTGCTAGGAAAAATATAGCCCTCTATATATATCGTGTCAACTACAAAGATCTAGATCAAAGTACTGCAGGTTGAAAATTAGCCTCAAATTTGAGTGTTGTGAATTTTGTAAGAGAATTGAGTAAATTCTGAGGAATTGGTTATTAACAATTTTTGTTCTAATTAAGAAGTTTAGATTGTTAACTCGGCTTTAATTCGATTGCGGATTTTTTAAAACCCTCAATTCTTTGGAGAGTTTTTTCAAAACCCTTTTTAACGTTTCCGGAACTTTTTGCCGCTAAATCCTTTACCACCTGCTCGTGTTTTCTTGAAGATTGCTCAAGATTCGTTAGAAAACCCGCGTCCAATTCTCCACCCTGCCCTTTTACAACCTTTGCATTTTTTAACGCCTCTTCAAAATAATTCTCTCCTTTTGAAATTGTTGTTTCGGAAAGATCCTGCTTTCCTTTATCAAACAGTGCAATCCCAACGCTTAGCCTTTTATCCGCCTGCAATAAATCAAACTCCGATTTTTTAAGAGGATCGGAGATAAAGAAATCTATAATTCTATCTCTTAAAGTTTTTAAATTATAAAGAGGATTGTCTGCCAAAATTCCGGGATACGGAAGTTGGTAATCAATGGTTGCCGAGCTAGTCGCATTCTCTGCAAAAACCGGCGACCCGAGAAAAAACAGAAAAATGAAGACAGAGTAAACTAAGAAAAATATTTTTTTCATCTTCTAGCAACCAGCACTAACACATCGCTGTCCGGCTTGAAAGGCTTTCGAAATAGATAATCATAATAGTATCCTTCTTCTCCTCCGTATATACTAAAATGCGAGAATTTGATTTCCCTAAATAGTTTTTCCAATTTTTTCTTATCCAAGGGGTATATCGATACAGAATGCATACCTCTAAAACCCCACCGTTTTTCTCCTCTGGCAAAAACAGCCACGTTTTGGGTCAAAAATCCATCTTCCAACTCATCAAAAAATCGAAGGAATGCCTGTTCTTTCTCGCCTGAAAGATGAGCTTTTCTGATGTTAAAATCATAAAATCTTTTCTTAATTTTAATTACCTTTTCATAGTTTGCCACCTGACAAATAGCAATTGCTTTTTTAGTTAGAACTTTATTAAACTCTTTTAAAAGCTGCTCAGGGTTTGGATTATGGGCAAGGATAGCCCCCATAAACATTATGGCATCAAATCTTTCGGGCAGAACTTCCTCTAAATTTTTGTATTCACTCTGAACGAATCGTACCCTGTTTCTAACAGCATCCGGAAGGCTTTTGCTTTTCTCCTTAGCGACAAAATTCATTCTTTTACTGCGATCGATCCCAACGACATTAAAGCCTTTTCTTGCCAAGGCAATCGAGTGTATGCCTGTTC
>DASRFS010000049.1:0-6128 GCA_035651435.1 Patescibacteria group bacterium
AGCAGAGGTTATTAACAATATGAGGAATCCTCTAAGAGATAAGGACCAGCTTTTTGACGTAACTACCGTTCTCCAAAATATGAACTACTATGGAAACGATCAAAGGGCAAAACATCCGGAAGCCTACGAAGCAGCCCGAAAAGCAATGCTTGAACTACATCAGCACAGAAATATACTAGACGTAAATTCTATGGAAAAGGAGAACCAAAATCACGAGACATCAGTTTATAGAGTTACCAATGAACAAGCGCTTCAAGATCTAGTAAAGGGTTCTCGTGGAAAGTAAATTGGAAAAAGCTACATTCGCAGCAGGTTGTTTTTGGCACGTTGAGGACTTCTTTATGCAAGTTCCGGGAGTTATAGAAACCGTAGTTGGATATACGGGCGGAAAAACAGTAAACCCTACCTACGAAATGGTCTGTTCACACACCACAGGTCATGCTGAAGCCGTACAGGTCACATTTGACCCATCTAAGGTGAGTTATGAACAGTTACTAAAAATCTTCTGGGAAAATCATGATCCAACAACCTTAAACCGCCAAGGCCCCGATATTGGAGATAATTACAGATCTGCTATTTTTTATCATTCGGATACACAAAGAAAGCTTGCTGAAAAATCCCTGGCTGAAGAGCAGAAGAACCATAAAGATAGGATCACGACCGAGATCACACCAGCCTCAACATTCTATAAGGCCGAGGAATACCATCAGAAGTACTACCAAAAGCACGGAATCTCCTCCTGTCCCGCTCCACAAATGGAAATGAATTGAAATCTTCCTCGGGAAAAATTAAGACACATATCCCATAGTAGGGGATAAGGCTGGTTTTAGCTCATGGGAAAATCGGGTAAAAAATAGGCGATATAAAATAGAGAAGGATAGGAATATTTAAATCTTCAGGAAATTTCTATCGAAATTTAAAGCACTTCTCCGTGAAGTTGAGCCTAAGTGGCGTCGTAAAAGTATTATTGTACGACGTAATTGATTTCTCTTCTCCAGGGAATTATAACGGCTATTTTCTTGACGCCCATCAGGAGTCGAGTAGATTAGCTTATTATTTCTTTGCCTAATTGCCATCCTTATAGTTCTCCGGTAATGAACAAATAAATTATTGGTCGGCTGAACTGCTACTCCCCAGAGGGTAGTATGCAGGGATATGCGAAACAAGCATTCGTATTTTTTTCAACTGAACTACATAGTTCGTTCATTAGCCGCGGGAAGAGCACAGAACCTCACTCCCAGCCTGTGAAAATTATGTAAGAAACCCGTGAAAACAATACCCGAAAGCAAGATTTGAGGCTGACTTTAGACCTATAATTATTCTACGACGACAATATCAAACTATATCAACCGAGGCTAGTTTGGAACTTTTGATGTTCCCCTTCCTTACTCCTCTACTCCAGTTGCCTGTCCCCATTTTTTCTGCTAGCCGCATAGCAAATGAGGTCTAACTTTAATACTGTCTTAATGGATTTTTCGAGCGAGATTGAGTGGAAGATCTTGATTCCCTAGGCCTATCCCCTGCTCTAAACGTTAAAACCAGGAACTGAAGGCTATAAAAATAAAAAAAGCTACCGCAGATACCCAAAAATACTCCAAAATTACACCTCTAAATAGCCTTTTCTCGAACCATGCCTGGGATAATCCGACGAGCGTATAGAACATACCAGTTATAAAAAGGGCTATAAGAGTCGGCGTAGACGCCCAGAACCAAAGAACTAAAGCAACCTGCATAAGAAGAAGAGTAATTGATCCGGTCCAGATGAAATTAGCTCTAAGGCTCCTATCCAGAGTATAGAACCAAACCGAAGCTAAAACCATTGGAAAAGTATAAGCCAAAACAAGAATAAGGGTGAATAAAGCATTTATATGCAGCGAAAAAACTACATTGGAAAGGAAAAAATAGGATAAGAGCATTATTGCAAAAGAAACAGTGCGGGCAGAGGTCAGGAGCGCAATTGTTCTAATTGAAGAAACCGTGAATATATTCGTACTAAGAAACAATGAGTAAAGTCCTAATGCGTAAAGAGAGGTCATTACTACCCTAGTGAGAAATCTTGCCGGCACAAGAAGATAAAAAAGTCCAAAAGCCAAGCTATAAAAAAAGGGCAAGATAAAAACCTGCCAGTAAAAATTGTCCTCTAAATCGTTGTACAAGGAAAGATACAAAAAGAAGGCTGCTAGAGAAGAAAGGGCAAAAACCATGAAAATTCCCGAACGACCCAAAAAGTATTCTGAAATAAAGAGGCCAATCGACAGGATAAGAACACTTACGATAAACCTTTGTCGTTTACTTGCTCTGAATTCTTTCATAGCGGACTTGACTGCCCGCTTTGCATTCCTGTTTAAAAATTGGATTCTCATTGAATCTGAAGATTGGAATAAACTTCCTGAACGTCATCTAGCTCTTCTAAATTACTCAAAAAGTCTATAACTTTATCGTAATCCTCCTTAGGAAGAGCAATGGTTGTTACGGGTTTCAGGCTTGGTTTTGCCTCGGTTATTTCCAGCCCCTTTGAAACCAAATCGTCCTTTACTTTAAAAAGGTCGGAAACGCCGGTATAGACTATTGCTTCTTCTCCGGTATCTTCTATATCCTCTGCTCCGCTATCGAGAGCTAGCGCAAATATATCGTCAAAGGACTTGCCACTCTTTTTTACAAAAATTTCACCAATCCTTTTAAATAGATAAGAAGACGAACCGGGTTGACCGAATGACCCTCCATTTTTCACAAAAATATTTTTTATTTCCGATGAAGTCCTTTGCGGGTTATCTGTTGCCGCTTCCACTATTACATTAACACCATGGGGAGCAAATCCTTCGTATATGGCTTCGTGAAGTTCTTCGCCTTCACCTTTTCCGGCGCCTCTGTCGATTGCCCTTTGCATATTCTCCTTGGGCATGTTTACGGCTCTGGCGGATTCCAAGGCGAGCCTTAGACGTGGATTGCTGTCGGGATCAGTTGTTCCCCCACCCTGCTTGACTGCGATTGTTATTGCGTTTCCAAGTTTAGTGAAAACCTGACCTCTTTTTGCGTCTGCAGCGCCTTTTTGATGTTTAATTGTTTTCCACTTAGAATGCCCTGACATAAGAGGTTAATTGTACTATAACAAAATGTTGAAAGCTACGCTTATAAAAAGTTTTTCTGGGAAAGGGTTTGTTCAATTAAAAAAAGCTGGTTTTTGGAAAGTAAAGGCAAATTGTTAAAGGTAAAAAACCTAGCCTCTGAAACTTCCGAACTTTTTCTAAACTCTCCGCCCATTAATTTCCCGACAAAACAGATATCAACACGCGCCTGCTCCCTATCGGTTCTTATCTTCAACTCTTCATCAACGCTTACAATAAGGCCGGATTCTTCTTCTATTTCGCGCTCGAGCGCTTCCTGTGGATGCTCCTTTGCTTTAATATAACCTCCCGGCAATCCCCATTGCGTTTGCCTATAGGAATGCTTAAAAAGAAGGATTTCATTTTTGTCGTTAAAAATAATTCCAGTGACTCCTATTAAAAATTGGTCCTGGAATATCCGCATCACAAAAAGCTGCACTCCTTTTGGTAAATGAAGCAGCCGCCAGATTTTAGCGAGGATTCCCATTATTACAAAGATTTGTCATCTAATGGATGGCCGGATTCTCCCTTTAATCTTTCGTTTTCAAGCTCAGCCTGATGCACTCTTTTGGTCAACTCCGCAATCTGTTTATTCGAGTCTTTAATAGTACTGTCTCGCCCATGAATTTTTAAGGCAGAGGAAATAACACCGACCAAACTTAAAAGCCAGCTCACTACAAATCCTAAAAGCAAAGATCCTAAAACAACCAGATATAAAGGAACACTCCTGACATGATAACTAAGAAGAGTTATAGAGGTTGCTTGCGTGTTTTGTGTTGCAAAATATGCAACTCCAATTCCAAAGACAACTAAAACAATCAAAGCAAACACATTAATATGATAGTCCTATCCCAAAATTATGGCAAGACTATTTGTGAACTTGATTCCAGATTGTCGCGAAAGCGTAACCCAGGACATATCCGACAACTGCCGAAACTACGATTAAAGTAAGAGCTGATGTCAGGTTAAACGCACCAACGCTCCATTGTCCGGAAACCATGTGCCAATTCATCGACCAGGTCATTAGAGTTTGAGCAAAACCCAACGCTACCAATAATGACCAAACCGTGTGAACCGCAGCTACAAATAATCCCACCGAAAGACCGGTTTTATGCGGATTTAGCTTCATTTATCTCACCTCCTTTCTCTTTTGACTTTTTCCCAAAGCCAAAGAACAATAAGAATAAGGATTACGAGAAACAATAATTCAAAAATGGTATAAATTACCGATTGTATTAAGAAAAACGGACTGTTGGAAAAAGCTCTATCCGGCATCATTCTGCCGGCGGATGTTGCACCCCACCATACTCCATCTCTACCCCACATCATAAAACTCACCTCCCAGATTATCTAGCTAATTGTAGAAAATTTTGTGAATCAATGTCAAACCAGAAAGATGCGTTTGTTGCCTTAACGTGCATAAGCCCCACGCCATCCCATCCGGTCACTTCGGAAAGACTAAAACCGGGTTGTTTTTTCTTGAAGAGCGAGGTCGCATCAATAAATTTATCACCGCTTATAAACGGCTCGCCATTTGATTTAAAAACCAAGTAGTTATCCCCCGCTTCTTTATCCAAAACGAAAAGATATTTATCATCCGGAGACCAGCTGTTTATGGGAAGCTCAATACTCCCCTTCTGGACCGTTTTTGAATATAAATTCTTTGAATTCTTGCCTGAAGAATCGGAAATAAAAAGAGAATAAACTGTTGACCCATCCAAATTTTCCTGGGATTTCATTGTTGCCTTCATTGTTCCGTCACCGGAAAGAGTTTCCGTGGATATTGGGGGCGATAGCGGCTTGGTAGGCGAAATAATTGGATTCGGCTGAACCTGCCCTTTTTGAATAGTGGGTTTAAACTGCAAAAAAAACAAAAGCGCCGTTACTACTAAAAAGGCTAATGAGGCTATTTTCACTTCTTTTATTGTCTCCGTAAAATAAGGGTATTGTCAAGTTATATTGACTTTTGAAATAGATGTGTTAGAATTTCTGGATCTTCGATGACTCTACGAGATAAGGCAATCCAAACCGCATTAACAGGAGACTGGAAAGAAGCGATAAGTACAAATAAGGAATTACTTGACGATAATCCCGAAGATATAGACGCTCTTAACCGCCTTGCTCTTGCCTTTACAATCCTTGGAAAAACGACTAGCGCCAAAACGACATATCAGAAAGTCCTGAAAGTTGATCCTCTAAACCCGATAGCTTTACGAAATCTAAAAAATCTAAAAACTTCAAAAATTCCTGCTAAAAATTTGAATTACTCGCAAGGTATTCAAATAAATAACCAATTTATTGAAGAAACCGGAAAAACAAAAGTTGTTGAGCTCTTAAATCTTGCGCAAGCAAACATTATTCAAAGTTTACGCACCGGAGAGTTGGTTAATCTATCGATAAAACGATCAAGAATTTTTGTACTAAAAGGTGAAAAACAATATATAGGAGTTTTGCCGGATGATATTGGAAAAAGACTGATCAAGTTTATGAAAAGCGGAAATAAATACGAAGCTTATACAAAATCTGCAAACGCCAAGAGAATTATAATCTTCATAAAAGAAGTCAAAAGATCTCCAAGATTCAAGAATCAACCGTCCTTCCAAGCAATACAACAAGAAACAAATCTGTTCGATAAAGAAAAAATCGGCGGAATAAAAACTGCAATTAGGAATCAAGAACTCGAAGATTTAGAAGAAGACGACGGAGAAGAAACTGATCTCTGAAAAATTACCCTTCCCTTCTTTAACTTGGTTTTTGTCTCCTCCACTTCCCTCTTAGTATTCAAATTTCTAAGCGATAAAACACTTAGCAATACTGAAACTACAGAAATAATAATTAAAACTTTAAAAAACATTAAAATTTTGTAGTCTTTTGACTATCCTTTCCTATCGTTATTACGATATCAGCCAGATCTTTTTTATCCTGTCTAAAAGATTCAAACCCAAGAAGCTCTGATATTTTTTTGGCGGTATAAGTATTGGACGAAAATTTTATTTGGGACTTATCCCTTGCATCTCCGTTCGT
>DASRFS010000050.1:0-3596 GCA_035651435.1 Patescibacteria group bacterium
AAGAAATTTGCCTATACTTTAATTGTGGGAGAACTTATATCAAAGTTTAAACAGGCACAGAAGCTTACACAGCTATTAATTCTTACAAGTTTCCTTATAACATTCATTATTACAAGAATTATTGTTTATATAGATTTAAAATCCACAAATATTAATTTGCCAATTGTAGTTCATGGTCTTCACATACACCATCTTGTTCCGGGGATTTTTCTTCTAATTATAAGTGGATACGTAGGAATGTCTTTTTGGAATAAACGTAGAATTCATTGGGCGATGGCAATACTATTTGGAATAGGAGCAGCTTTAACGGTAGACGAGTTTGCTCTTTGGTTATTTTTGAATGATGTTTATTGGGAAAAACAGGGGAGGTTTAGCGTAGACGCATTTCTGATTATCGCAGCGATCCTATTTATAGCTTATTCGGTTTCCGAAGTTTATGGACATAAGACTGCCAGAAAGATCCCCATCGTTTCCCGCTTTTTCAAGCCACAGAAAATCTGATACAATTTAGGTTATGTTCAAGCCTGTGAGTCCTGTGGTCGACTTTCCAAAACTCGAGGAAGAGATACTCGAGTATTGGAAGAAAAATAAGATTTTTGAGAAATCAATAGAAAGCCGTCCATTAAATAAAAAATGGACTTTTTTAGACGGCCCCCCATTTGTAACGGGTGTCCCCCACTACGGTTCTCTTCTTTCAAGTATTCCTAAAGATTTATTTGCCCGTTATTGGACAATGAAAGGCTATAGAGTCCGTAGAGTTTGGGGTTGGGACGGACACGGACTTCCAATTGAAAATAAGGTAGAAACAGCGCTTGGACTAAAATCGAAAAAAGAAATTGAAGATAAAGTAGGAGTTAAAAAATTCATTGATGAATGCAAGAAATACGTTAACGAGACTTCGGCGGAATGGGAGTGGTACGTAGATAAAATAGGGAGGTGGGTGGACTTTAAAAATGCATATAAAACTTGGGACATTTCGTACATGGAAAGCGTAATGTGGGTTTTTAAACAAATGTACGATAAAGGTTTTATATATAAAGGGCTAAGGGTTTCTCTTTACTGTCCACATTGTGCGACGCCAATATCTAATTTTGAAGTTGCTATGGACGCCGATAACTACAAGGAGGTTCAGGATGCGGCTACCACCTATAAATATGCTCTAAAGGACGAAAAAAATACTTTCATTTTGGCTTGGTCAACAACTCCTTGGAACAAAATTGTAACTCCGGCATTAGCTGTTAATCCTAAGCTTACTTACGTTAAGGTAAAGCAGGGGGAGGAGTATTATATTTTGGCAAAATCCACAACAAGAATGTTAAATGAGAAACCAAAGTGGAAAATTGTAGATCAGTTTAAAGGTTTAGAGCTAGTAGGCAAAAAATTTCTCCCGCACTACGATTACTACAAAATCGCAAAAGGCGAAAAGGCCTGGGAAATAATTGGGGGCGATTTTGTTACGGCCGAGGAAGGGACAGGGGTTGTAACGATTGCAGCTTATGGGGAGGAAGACCTCAAAGCAATGCTTGAGCACAATATTCATATAGAAATGCATTTGGATGAGGAGGGAAATATAAAAAATGACGTGCCAAAATTTGGCGGAATGTTTTATTTAAAGGCAAATAAGTTTGTTAACGAAGATCTAGCTTCAAGGGGATTAATTTACAAGGATGAAGTTCTCCCTCATTCAGTTCCTCTTTGTTGGAGGTCGCATGACAGGCTTTACTACGCACCTTTAGACGCATGGTTTGTAAATGTTCAAACGCTGAAGCCGCTTCTTAAGAAAACTAACGAGAAAGTAAATTGGTTTCCAAAACATTTCAAATACGGAAGATTTTTAAAGAGTTTGGAAAACGCGCCCGACTGGAATATCTCAAGGAACAGATATTGGGGTTCTCCTGTGCCCGTGTGGGAATGTAAACAGGGTCACAGATTTGTTCCAGGCTCAATAAAAGAGTTGGAAGAAGCTTCGGGTGTCAAGATTTCGGATCTCCATAAACCAGAGATTGACGAAGTTAGGGTAAGGTGCAAAGAATGCGGAAAATTGGCAGAAAGAACCCCGGAAGTGCTAGATTCATGGATAGAGGCGGGGTCTGCGTCTTTTGCAGAAAGGCACTTCCCCTTTGGTAAAGATGAAAAGCTTGAAGATTTTTTCCCTCCTGATTTTATTGCCGAGTATACTGGACAAATAAGGGCATGGTTTTATGTACTCCATGTAATAGGAGGAGCGCTTTATAAGTCGGAGGCTTTTAAAAATGTTGCAGTCGAAGGAGTAATTCTCGGGACCGACGGGAGAAAGATGAGTAAAAACTACGGTAACTACCCCGACCCCAAGGAAATGATACAAAAATACGGTGGAGATGCCCTAAGGCTTTATCTAATGGGTTCACCTGTTATGAAGGGCGAGGATATTATAATTTCAGGGGATCAATATAGAGAGCAGGTTAGGGGAATTCTTCTAATTCTGTGGAATGTATATAATTTCTTCGTTTCAAATGCCAATGCAGATAATTGGGCACAGAAAGTATCCGAATTTAATACGAAAAATAATGTTTTAGATAAATGGATAATTTCTAGACTCAACAATACTATTTCGAGCGTAACTGAGGCATATGAAAAGTTCAATACGCCGGAAATAATCGATAAATCGTCGGATTTTCTTAAAGATTTATCACTTTGGTATGTTAGGAGAAGTAGAGACAGGGTTGGTCCTACGGCAACGGACGAAAAAGACAAAAACGATGCTTATTCTACCCTTTGGTTTGTTCTTAAGGAATATTGTAAAGTTCTAGCTCCCGTTATTCCATTTGTAACAGAGGAAATATATAGGAATTTGACAGGTGAGGAGTCTGTTCATTTGACGGATTGGATGGAACATGATCCCAAATTAATAAACAGAGAACTTGAAGAAGAGATGGCAGAGGCAGCAACTTTAGCTACTATGATTCATAACGAAAGAAAACAACACAAGATTCCAGTAAAAATTCCCCTCAAGCGATTTTCTTACAAAGGACACAAGCTCGATCCGGAACTCATTGAGGTAATAAAAAAAGAAGTAAATGTGAACGACCTCATTTTAACAGAAGAACTTGATGTTTGGACTCCTGATGATTACTCAGAACTAAAAGATATGAACAATAGAGATCTAAGAGCTGGAGAGGCAAGGGATATTGTTAGGACGATTCAAGAAGAGAGAAAAAAACTAGGGACAAAACTTACCGACAGGGTTTCGGTCATATTACCCGACTGGCCAAAAGAATTCGAAGATGAGATAAAAAGAAAGGCGATGGTAAAAGAAATAAAAAAAGGATCAGAGTTTAAGGTCGAGCGATGAAAAGCGGAGCTTGGAGAATAAACTTCGGTCTTCTTATTCCTGTTTTGGTTCTTCTGATCCTAAGTCTAACCACTCTTTTTTCAGTAAGCCCAGCACTTTTTAAAAGTCAATTGGTCTTTACAGGAGTATCAATTGCGGCGTTTTTTCTATTTTCCCAAATAAATTACAACGCTCTAAGGATGTACGGAGTCCCTATATATATAGTATCTCTGATACTTCTAGTGGGTGTTCTTATTTTAGGAATAGAGAGTCGCGGGGCTGTTAG
>DASRFS010000051.1:0-3089 GCA_035651435.1 Patescibacteria group bacterium
ATTCTTTTTCTGGTCTTAGCGCTCTCCGGATTTGGTTTGCTTTTCCTAACTGTTTCAAGGGTTTCTTTCTTCGTATTAACTTTTTCGCTTGTCCTTCTTCTAATTTTGCAAAAGAAAAAATGGGTTATCCTTTTTCTTCTAGGCGCAACGCTAATATTCCTTTTCTTCTCGCCGAGGCTTCTTCAGCGTTTTGGGAATACGGTGTCCGAGGTTGACGTATTAGTAGATGCAAATACCGGAGCAGCGATCAGTCAGGTAAGAGAAGTCCCTCAGTATTATTTCAAAGATAAGACGGTACTGCGTGAAGGAGCAACCGCGGATGAAGCAAAAACTAATCCCTTGACCTCTATCTATCCTTATAAATTAATTCCAAATCCCGCAGAAATTCTGGTCCAGGCAAACGTTCCAACAGGAGAAACATTACCGCAGGGGACCGGGTATATAAATCTTACGCTTTCTCCGATTATCAAGAAGGTTCCTAACTATTTTACGGAAAAAACTATAGAAAAGAATGGGTCGAGTTCGGCGGAAATTAGAGCATTTGAAGGCGGAAGATATTTGGTAAAAAAAGCGAAAGCATACGATCTTTCCTTTACTACTCGTTTCCAGGGAGAGTGGCCAAGGACAATAGAATCATTTAGAAGGAATATTTTTATAGGCAGCGGTTATGGTTCTGTCAGTCTTGCCGTAGATAATGATTATTTGCGTTTGCTGGGGGAAACTGGTCTGTTCGGATTTTTCTCTTTTGCTCTTATTTTCATAACCGCAGGAATTTATATAAGGAGAGCTTATCCGAAGATCGAATCGCCAGTCTTTAAAAGTTTTGTATTGGGCTTCGTTCTTGGAACTCTGGGACTATTCCTTAATGGGACGTTAATTGATGTTTTTGAAGCTTCGAAAGTTGCGTTTACTTATTGGATTTTAATGGGGCTAACGCTAGGAGTTCTAAAACACTACAGCGAAGAGGAGATTGATATTCTAAGGGAGCTTAGGAAGATTATGTTTTCTCCAATTTCCATTGTTATCTTTATTCTGCTTCTAATCGTCGCTTTATATTCACCCATGATCTCGAATTACTTTGTCGGTGATGATTTCACTTGGCTTAGATGGTCTGCTCAAGCGCCTCATAATTTACTTGAATTCTTTACAAATTCCAGCGGATTTTTCTACAGGCCGGGTGCTAAATTGTATTTCTACGTGATGTACAAACTCTTCTGGCTTAATCCGACCGTATACCACACGGTTTCGCTCGGTTTGCACTTCTTAACTGCGGTTTTACTGTTTACAGTACTTAGAAAAATTTTGAAGAATTATGCTTTATCTGTAATCTCGGTTTTTCTATTTTTAGTTCTTTCGTCTTATCACGAAGTTATATTTTGGATATCTTCGACTGGGTTTATTTTCGCATCTATATTTACTCTTCTATCTATACTCTCCTATATATATTGGGTTGAAAAGAGAAAGAGGATTTATATTATCATTACGCTATTTTCCGCGTTTATTAGTCCGCTATTTCATGAATTGGGGGTAGTTACTCCATTTCTCATAATCGCTTACGACTTTGTCTTTGTTCAGAGGTCTCAAAAACTGATAAAGAATATTTATTTTGCTCTTCTTTCTCCGCTTATTCCTTATGCAATTCTTCGCCTTACTTCGGGAAGTCATTGGTTTAGTGGTGATTATAGCTATAACATTGTTAAACTTCCCTTTAACTTTGTCGGAAACGCGCTTGGATATTTTGTTCTTGAGCTTACCGGCCCTCAGTCTTTAGAATTTTACGACAAATTAAGAAGTAGCTTAAGAGGGAGTGCCGCCATTTCCTTAGTGGGTATAGTTTTAGTAGTATTTCTTGTTTTATGGCTTAAGAAAAGAATTCTGGCTAAACTTGACGAAAACGAAAAAAGAATTGTTATTTTTGGGGGATTATTTTTCATAATTTCACTTCTTCCGTTCTTAGGCTTAGGAAATATTGCTTCCCGATATAGTTATCTTTCTTCTATGGGGATAGTTTTGCCGCTTTCAATATTGGTTAAAAGGACTGTAGGTTTTCTGAAAACCTTAGGGGATAAATATACTACGACAATGGTTATTATTCTTACATCTTTAGTATTTTTAAGTTTCCAATTATTTCAAATCCAAATGCTCCATCAGGATTGGAGAGTAGCCGGGGAGAAATCAAAAAACTTCCTTATATCTTTCCAGGGGATTTATAAAGATGAGTGGAAAAATGGACATATGGATTTCTACTTTGTAAATACTCCGATCAGAAACGGGCAAGCTTGGATTTTCCCGGTCGGTCTTCCTGATGCCTTGTGGTTTACTTTCCCGGACCAAAATGTTTCGGTTCACAATGTAGAAAATGTGGATGACTCCTTCTTTAAAACAATCAACCCGAAGAATTCCGAGGTATTAAAATTTAATGAATACGGAAGAGTCGAGGAGATATTTCAGGGACAAAAGTAATGAAGAGAATAGAACTAATTTTTTTAGGTTTAATTCTAATTCTTGGTTTTTCCCTCCGATTGTATCGCTTCACAGCACCAATAGCGGATTGGCATAGCTGGAGGCAGGTAGATACTTCGGCAGTTTCAAGAAACTTTGTCCAAAACGGTTTTGATCTTTTGCACCCTCGGTTTGATGACCTTTCAAATGTCCAATCGGGAATTTACTTTAATCCCCAAGGATACCGATTCGTAGAATTTCCAATTTATAACGTTTTGCAGGCCGGAGGTTTTCTTCTATTTGATAAATTCACTTTAGAAGAATGGGGGAGACTAGTCTCTATTTTTTCCTCGCTTTTTGCTGCGTCTTTTGTTTTTTTAATTTTAAAAAAGAGGTTGAATACGCAAGCCGGGCTGCTCGGAGCCTTTTTTTATTCTGTCTTGCCATTCAGCGTCTTTTGGGGAAGGACGGTTCTTCCGGATCAAACGACAATTGCCACTATTCTTGCAGCAATTTATTTTTTTGATTCGGGATTGTTAAAAGGTAAGTTCTTTGCCTTATTCCTTTCGGGTTTTTTCCTTGCATGCTCTCTACTTCTAAAACCCTTCGCCATTTTCTTCGTTGCACCTATGTTTGTCATTGCTTGG
>DASRFS010000052.1:0-4972 GCA_035651435.1 Patescibacteria group bacterium
GCCCACCCACAAATAGAAGAGATAATAAAAGAAAGAATAGAGAATTTAAAAAATAAACTTATTTCAGAAAGCAGAACTTAGGCCTTCTTAGGCCAAAGAACAGGAATAATTGGGGTCACTTCATCAAGACTATCAACCACTAAATCTGCTCTCGGTCCGATATCATAAAGCCTTATTCTGTTTCCAAGATAATCAGGCTTGCCTAAATGGTTATTCCTAGCAATATAACCTTTAGCATGTGCCTCTCTAGCAGCCTCACCCTCGTAAGGAGTATCTCCAATAACCAGTAAGTGCTCTATAAATTCCTCATAAGGCTCTTTCATAATCTCCGCTGCCCGCCTGAAACTTTGTTCTCCTTTGTTATAAGCTTTTCCAATATACGCCTCAAAAAAGTTATATATTCCGGGAAACATTTTTAGATCACTATCGGGATGCCTTAGTTCATCTAAATACCTAAACTCACGTCTTATATTGATTGCTCTATCTCTGGATGAAATAAACATTCTATACCCGTCTTTATGAAGCCTGTATAGATTGGGATACGCATCCGGGTAAAGAATTGGTGATCCATTTTTCATTCTTTTTAACGCGGTTTTTGTTATTTGCCGCGTTTCAACAGCAGGAAGTTTAGGAAAAAGTGTCTCAATTATCTGCGCAATACGTAAACCATTATGAAGCCCTTCATCCAACAATCTCCTGCTTCTCATATAAGGAATCCCGCAATCCTCTTCAAGATATTGTGAAATATTGTTAGAAAAATCCTGGTAAATTAATGTTCCGTCTTTATCAAAGCAGATATATTTAATATCTCCAGGCGGTTCTTTCTTTTCTTCAGGGAATAGTTCTATATTAACGGGGGGCTTACGCTCCATTGTTTCGACAGGCATATAATCTTTGATTCTACTGCCATATTTGTAAAATTTGGGTAAGAATTAAAGGAGAAGAAACGAGCCTATTCTGCTACGATATGCAATCTTCCCTGAAGAAGATTTATAAGAACTCCCAATTGAGACATCATTTGTATTGAGTATAGTTTTGGTCCTGTTGGATAAATTATGTTTTGAGAAATCAAAAGCGGCATACTAGCCTGTGCCTGGACCGTCCGATCGGAATTCCAAACTGCGTAACCGTCTGTTTTATTAAATAACCTAACCGATACGGTTCCGTTTTCCGATGGAACGCTAATCGTTGTTTCCAGATGAACTTCCTTAATATTTTTGTATTGCGCTATGTCAAATGTTTCCAATGTCCCCGGTACATCAGTCCAATCCAAAGACTGGTTTGTCCCCGAACCCAAGTTGAGGTAATAATCCCTATTAACCTGATTCGTGGAGGCTGGAGCAGCAGTTACGTTTTGTATTTGAGCGATTGGAGATGGAGTCGGTACAATCGTTGGGCTCGGGGTTGGGGAGGCTACGACTGAAATTGCCTCCGGGGCCTTACTTTCGTTTAATTTAACAACATAAAGATTTAAATAGACTACATTTGCGATTAATGCAAATATTACTAACGTAGAAACAGTGAAACCAATTTTTACTTCTCTTTCGTCTCTCTGAAGCCTAAGTCTTAGAAATCGATCCCGGATGTCGCTTAGCATTCTATCTGGTTATTTTTATTAAAGCTTCTTTTTTAGCCTTTGTCCAGCTTTTGAGCTCCGCCTCTCTTTTCATCGCCTCCGATCTGGTTTTAAGATTTTCCGAATAAACGAGCTCAAAAGATTTGAAGTAACGCGTATATTTTGCAGCCTTTAGAGTTTTACCCTTATGTTCCCTTAATCTTTTCGCAAGATTTTTGGTTTGTCCTGTGTATAAGGTATTCGAAGAGGTACGTAGAATATAAACGTGAAACATTACTACTTAATAGCAAGAAGTTCCAGCTCAAATATCAAAGGTGCGTTTGGAGGAATAACTCCTCCTGCTCCTTGGGATCCATAAGCCATTTCGGATGGGATTATTAATTTTCTCTTGCCCCCAACTTTCATTCCCAGAAGCCCAACGTCCCAACCCTTTATAACCGATCCAACGCCGATTTTTGTCTCAAAGGGCTGGTTGCGTTCGTATGAGCTGTCAAATTGCGTTCCGTTCAAAAGCGTTCCCTTGTAATTTACAACGACTATGTCCCCGCTTTTGACTTCGGCCGATCCGCTTCCTACTTTTATGTCCTCTATTTTTAATTCTGTGACCACTGGTTGATTATTGACCGGCGTAGGGGAGGGTGTCAATGTTGGAGCCGAGACTGGAGTTTTTTGCGCCGATTGAAAATACATTAACCCAACAATTAATACTCCAATTAATATTCCAAACTTAATCATGCTGCCGAGCTTGGATTCGAACCAAAATAGGTAGCTCCAAGGGCTACCGTCCTACCATTAGACGACTCGGCAATATTTACAAATTCCTTCTATCCATCCTGTTATTCTTCTATTTAGAGCACTACTTTTTCTAATCCTAATTCTTAACAAGCCATGATAAGTTTTCTCTACATTTCTTCTGTAAACTTTTACTTTGTGCTTCTTATAATATATTTTATCAAATCTTCCTATTGAGAATCCAGTTGCATCAGACCAAAATTTTTTTACTTTTTCAATATTATGCTTATGGTTTTCGTGAATATATATTGAAAACTGCATATCTTCAACTGGGATTTGCAAGCAAATATCAATCCACTTTAGAAATACTTTAATCATTAGTGGGTCCGAGTTACTAAAAATTACACTTTGACCAGGGCTATATTCTTTATCTTTTGCTCCTTCAGCCCAATAAAGCATAATACCTATTAGCCACAAATCCCTTGTATCTATTCTTTTGACTCTCTTTTTAATTTCTAGATATGCTTGTTTTTTAATTACTCTTGTTGTAGCAAGTCTCCAATTCTTCCTACTTTGACCGCCCTTTTGAATAGCTAATAATTTTTTTTCAGTAAGCTTTTGTTCCTGTTTTTTAGAAAGCCCTATTGATCGAAGCCACAATGATAGTGTTGATTTTGCTACGGGTATTTTTTGAAGTATTTCCGAATAAGATAAACCTTTGCGTCTTAAATTAATTGCCCTTTTCCTTAGTAGCTCCTTCATACGAACAAGGGTTATATTATCTAGTATATATAACTTATGTTCATATATCAAAGTCCATTGTCCTACCGTTAGACGATCCCGCAATGAACTCAATTCTACCAGATTTACCCTAATCTTTCACTTCTTTAATTTTTCTTTGAGCGCCAAATGAGAAGCTCCGTTTATGAAGAAGTGGTTAAAAGACCCGCTATTTTATCTTGGAGTCTTAATGTTTCTTTTTTGGATAGCCGATGCTGTCTATAAGACATTTGTTCTTCAGGCCCCTTTAAGGACCCTCTGGTTTTCTTCCGCAGCGCTCGGAATAACGACAATTGCCCTTTTTACAAAGAGCAGCTTCCTAATTACGAGCATGTTCTCTGCGGTTACAATTACCGAAGGAATTTGGGATGTGGGATTTTTCTCGCAACTTTTATTCCACAAAGCAATCCCCGGCGTTGCAACCTACGCATTTGCATCCCATTACCCTAAGTGGGAATTTTTTATTACTTTGTACCATTTGTTTCTTGTCCCTGTAGTTATTTTTGCTCTAGTTAAATTAAAAAAATTCACAGACTTGGATGGTTGGGTGCAACACTTTTTACTTCTGCTGTCTCTTTTCTAACCTATTTCCTGGTAAATGGCGACGATAATATTAATTGTGTTTTCAAAGTAGACTATTGCCAAGAATTTTTTAAGCCTCTTTACAATTTAGATAATCCTCTAAGAATATTCGTCGGAGTTTTCATTCTTGCTCTTTTTATCTTTATTCCGCTAAATTGGCTACTTTTAAAAATAGGGGAAATTTCGAATAGAAGTAACTACGTTCGGGACGGAGGAACAACCCTAACAAGCTCTAATTCCTTTTTATAATGGGCTTCATTCTTTCGCGGGAATCCCTCAATGACTGATCCTACCGGTATGGAAATTCTCCCATTCTCGCCTCCGAAATAAAGCGATAATTCTCTTAAAAACTCCTCGTTATTGTAACGGAGAACTCCCAGAGGGTTCACAGAACCGTTGTATATTCCCACCCTATCTTTTCCCAACCTCCAAAACTTGCGGATAACAAGGGGAATATCAACTTCTAACTGCACTGGTCCATCATATTCAAAAGCTCCTCTTCTTTTATCGATCGTTAGACTGATTAGGCTGCTTGCTTTTAACCTATGGGGCTCTACAACAGGAAATTCAACAGGAGGTGTTTGAGTAAATTCAGTAAATAAGGTTGGATGTCGTTCGGCCGGCATCACTTACAAAGTACAGAAATTTTTTTTGTTTGTCAATAAGGGAACCTTGCGATCTATCGATCTAATATCAAAGGCAATTCAAACCCCAATTCCTTTGCCTTTTTCCACTGAAACTTGGAAATATCTTTTATCTTATCCCTTTTAACGAAAACACAACTCGGCTTCCCAAAATTATCAAGCCTCACGTAAAGGTTTTTTAAATCTTCCGGAATTAGTCTTCCATTAATGGTTTCTTTTGGGCACGAGCCATAATAAAAAACCGGTGGATTCTTATGAAACATATCAATTCTCTCTTTACTATAAATTGTGAAACCAGGCATTAGGGAAGTGTACATCGAATATCTATAACTTGAGGGCAAATCTGCAACCCAGTAAATTACTTCGTCAAATCCATCAACAAATAAAGTATCGTTTGGGTTTGAAAGGTTTTTAAAAAGCAAACCTGACTGCAATATTGTTCCATAATTAGTTATAAATTCCTCGTGTTCATTTATTTTTTCCTTAAAGAAAACCCGGGGAGAGGACACAAAAAATAAGAACAAGACTACTGTCAGCGACATTAGAAATATCCATATTTTTTTGTTGAGTTTCTTTGTTTCATTTACAAGAATAAAGGTTATGGTTAAAAATGTCCCATAAAACGGAATCATATGAAACGAATCGTAAAATATTCTTC
>DASRFS010000053.1:0-4896 GCA_035651435.1 Patescibacteria group bacterium
AAGAAGGAGAAAACTTATAGAAGAAAAATACTCATGGGATTCTGTCGTCGACATGTACGAAAAAATCCTCCTAAAACTTCTTTAGATTTGGTACAAACCTCAGAAAATGGTAAAATTGGCTTCATGATAAGCATCGTTGTCCCGGTTTTTGATGAAGAGCAGAGCCTCAAACCCTTTTTTAAGGAATTAACATCTTCTCTAAAGGGTAAGACTTATGAAGTAATTTTCATTGATGATGGTTCACACGATCAATCCCTAAATATTCTCAAGGACTTCGAAAAGAAAAGTCGAAATGTTCGGGTTTTTTCGTTCAGAAAGAATCAGGGTAAGGCAGAAGCACTAACCTTAGCGTTTCAGAAGGCAAAAGGGGAATATGTAGTTACTCTTGATGCGGATTTACAAGATAAGCCTTCGGAGATTGATAAGCTTCTTAAGAAAGCAAATGAGGGCTGGGATTTGGTTGCGGGTTGGAGAAAAAACAGAAAAGATCCAAAAGGAAAGATTGTTTCATCCAAGTTTTTTAATTCTCTCGCTGGATTCTTTTGGGGTTTGAATCTGCACGATTATAATTGCGGATTAAAAGTTTATAGAACCGAGGCGGCAAAAAGTTTAAATCTATATGGAGGATTACATAGGTTTATTCCTCTTCTAATTTTTCAGCAGGGTTTTCGGGTTACCGAAGTTCCCGTCTCTCATGATTTTAGAAGATTTGGAAAATCAAAATATGGGTTTTCCAAGCTTTGGAATGATCTTCCGGATATTTTTACTATGCTTTTCCTGAGTAAATATTCACAACGACCCTTACATTTCTTCGGAACAGTAGGAGGGATCTTGGCAACAATCGGAACAATTATCCTGGTATACCTTTCTATCCTTCGATTTCAAGGTCAAACAATTGGTGACCGACCTCTTTTACTTTTCGGAATCCTTTTAGTTTTAATCGGTATCCAAATTTTTTTCACAGGATTTTTGGCGGATTTAATACTTCATCTTTCAAATAAAAACGGAAACGATACAAAATGGGTTCTTAGATATCAAACAAAATGAAACCGCAAGATATTATTTTTTTAATTGTACTTTTGCCTCTTATTTATAAAAGGGATTCAAGGTTAGCCGCAATATTAGGAATTGGTTCATTGATTTTAGCAATCCCTCTTTTTGCTACTTGGACTTTTTTTACCGCCGAACGCCTCACTTGGTATGCTGCGGGCTTCTTTCTTCTTTCTATCATATTTGCTCTTTCTAAAGCTAGAAAGCTACAATAAGAGAATAGCCTATGAAAATTGGAATCGATATTAGCCAAACCGCGTATAAAAATACCGGTGTTGGGAATTATCTCAAAAACTTGGTCCAGACTCTTGTGGAGACAGATAAAAACAATGAATACATCCTTTTTTTCTCTTCTTTAAGAAGGAACCCTCCCCATTTTAATCTCTCGAAAAACGCAAAAATTAAAAGATTCAGATTTCCACCCACGATGCTCGATTTCATTTGGAACAAACTGCATATTCTTTCGGTTGAAAAATTGATTGGTAATTTGGACGTATTCATAACTTCGGATTGGACCGAGCCTCCTTCCAAAGCAGCTAAATCTACAATTATCTATGATTTGGTTGTCTATAAAACTCCAAAGGAAACATCTTCAAAAATCATAAATGTTCAGAAAAGAAAGCTAGATTGGGTCAAGAAAGAATCAAAGCTAATATTTTGTATTTCAGAATCAACAAGAAGAGACATAAAAGAAATTCTCAAAATTCCCGAAAACAAACTTAAAGTGTTGTATCCGGGTATAAATCTATGAAGATTGGAATAGACGGTAACGAAGCAAATGTCGAGAAAAGAGTGGGAATAGGCGAATATGCATTCGAACTATTGGAACAGTTCAAGCAATTGGCGGGTGACAATTTACAATTTACAATTTATCTCAAGAACAAGCCGCTCGCGGACATGCCAAAGGAGAGTTCGAACTGGAAATATAAAGTTTTCGGTCCGGGAAAATTTTGGACTCAATGGAGATTGCCGTTGGAGCTCTTTCTAAACAAAAAGCCGGACGTTTTCTTTTCGCCCTCCCATTACGCTCCCAGATTCAGTCCTGTACCCACAGCAATATCGATAATGGATTTGTCTTACATCCACTATCCCGAGCTCTTTAGAAAAAAAGACCTTTACCAACTGGTTAATTGGACAAAGTATTCGGCAAGGAATGCCAAGCTTATCTTTACTATCAGTTTAGCTTCGAGGAATGATATAATTAAAGTGTACAACGTGCCCTACACGAGGGTGGTTGTTACTTATCCGGGAATAAAAGCAACAAATTATATGCAAAAAGACACGAATTCATTCGGGAAGTACGTACTTTTCATAGGAACCCTCCAGCCTAGAAAGAATATAGAGAGGCTAATAGAAGCCATGGCAAAGCTTCCCCAAGACCTTAACCTTGTTGTAGTTGGCAAAAAAGGCTGGTTATTCGAAGAAATTCTATTCGCACCCAAAAAATTTGGAGTCGAGGGAAGAGTTAAATTCCTTGATTTTGTAAAAGACGAAGAAATGCCCTCGCTTTATAAAAACGCAGTTTGTTTTTGCCTGCCTTCACTTTACGAAGGATTCGGACTTCCTGTTTTGGAAGCGATGAAATACCAATGTCCGGTTGTTTTAAGTAACGTTTCTTCCTTACCCGAAGCAGGAGGGGATGCTGCAATATACGTCGATCCTCAAAGTTCAGACAGCATTGCAAAGGGGATTAAGAAAATTATAGATAGCGAAAGTCTTAGAAAAGAAATGATCAGCAAAGGATTAGCTCATGTAAAAAAGTTTTCCTGGGAAAAGACGGCCAGGGAAACCATAAAAGCTTTGGAGGGAATTGCGAATGGGTAGAATTTTAAGAAGAATAAAGACAATTTTATTGGAGATGGAAATTTTCTTTCTTCATCTTGTTGGTTTAATCCCGTCCCATCATCTAAGAAGGTTATTCTACCGTTTTGGAGGAATGAGAATTGGTTGGGGATCGACCATCCATATGGGGGCAAGATTTTATAACCCTTGGCATATAAGAATAGGGCGAGATTCGATAATTGGCGAGGGCGTTGTTTTAGATGGAAGAGACGAGCTTACAATCGGCAATCACGTTGATATTGCGTCTGAGGTAATGATTTATAACGGTGAGCACGATTTAAATGATCCTAACTTTAGAGGAGTATTCTCTCCGGTTAAAATAGAAGATTACGTTTTCATTGGTCCAAGAGTAATCATTCTCCCGGGAATAACCATTAAGAAAGGCGCTGTGGTAGGAGCTGGAGCTGTCGTGACAAAGGACGTTCCCGAGTTCCAGATAGTTGGGGGAGTTCCTGCAAAAATTATAGGTGAGCGAAAAAATAAGAATCCAAATTACAAATTGGGAAGAGCGGCCTGGTTTAGATGAGATTGTCTATTATTATTTTGAGTTTTAATACTGCTAAGTTAACAATTAACTGTGTTAAGTCAGTCTTAACCTATTACAAGGATTATCTTGGTAAGGAAGTAGAGGTAGTTGTTGTCGATAATGCTTCCTTGGATAACACCCTGGACCTTCTAAGGAAAATTAAAGGAATTAAAATAATAAAAAACAATGAAAATTTCGGATTTTCCAAAGGAAATAACATAGGAGCAAAAAATTCCACCGGTAAATACATCCTCTTCCTAAATTCCGACGCGCAAGTACTCGATGATAGCTTTATAAAAATGAGCAACTTTCTAGACGAAAATCCAAAAATAGGAATTCTTGGAGGTAAGCTCGTCAATTCAAATAATAAAGTTCAAAAATCGGGAGGAAATTTCTATAATTTATTCAATTTATTTGCTTCTTTATTTGGAGGAGAAAGAATGGGTTTTGTTAGAAAATTTCCAAAGAAGGTAGAGCCGGTGGATTGGGTTTCCGGAGCATGCCTTTTAATAAGAAAAGACCTTTTTAATAAACTTAAAGGATTCGATGAAAAATTCTTTATGTATGTCGAAGATATGGACTTGTGTTTTAGGGCAAAAAAAGCGGGTTTTTTAACTTATTTTTATCCTGAAGCCAAAATTCTGCATGAAGAACATGGAAGCTCTAACAGGGAATTTGCAGTTACAAATATATATAAAGGAATTATTTATTTTTCTAAAAAGCACAAAATCTCCTATCCCTTGGTAAAATCTATGCTATTTATTAAAGCATTTTTCTCTCTTCTAATTGGAATTGCCATCAATAACAGTTATCTTAGAAAAACTTACTTTGGAGCTCTAAAAATTGCAGCATGAAGAATTTTATTAAATTCGCGAAAGACAATTTACTTTTTATCGCAAGTTTATTCTTGCTGGCTTTTATTCCTTTATATCCAAAACTTCCAATTGTCGGAGTTTCGCATACATGGGTTTATGTTAGGGCAGAAGATTTTATAGTTGCCGCGATTTTAACTTTTTTTACGTTCTTAGTTCTTCTTAGAAAAGTTAGGCTTAAGACTCCGTTAACAATACCCATATTTCTATTTTGGTTGCTTGGAGCAATTTCTACTTTCCATGGTGTCTTAATTTTCTTTCCCGATACGGCTAATGTTTTTTCAAATGTTGCATTCCTTAGCTTATTCAGAAGAATAGAATATATCTCTCTTTTCTTTATCGCTTATCTGGGAGTAAGAGACAAAAGAAATATTAATTGGGTCATTGGGGTATTATCCTTAACTCTCTTACTTATTATTCTCTACGGTTTAGGGCAAAAATTCTTGGGTTTCCCCGCATATTTGACAGGTAATGAAGAGTTTGCAAAGGGAGTTGCCCTTAGAATATCTACTCTCGGTAGAATAACTTCGACATTCGCGGGGCACTACGACCTTGCGGCTTATCTGGTTCTGGTAGTGCCTATTTTTGCCAGCCTGATATTTGGTT
>DASRFS010000054.1:0-56406 GCA_035651435.1 Patescibacteria group bacterium
CAACAACTTGTGAGGCGTCAGAGAGAATCGTAACGCCAGCCGGAGCCTTTATCTCCGCTACTGTTATTTGGTCGTCTACGTTCGCAAGTTTTTCGACGTTAACCTCAATATTTTCCGGAAGATCGGTTGGCAATGCCTCGACTTCTAATTCAGATATTTGTTCAAGTAAGATTCCAACCTTATTTATAATTGCTTGCGGTTCTCCAACAAAGCTTACGGGAACCGAGGTCTTAACTTTTTCCTTAAGATTTACCTGATAAAAATCAGCGTGCAGGGGTTCGTGTGAGACCGGGTCGTATTGAACGTTATGGATTAGGACCGGCTTCATTTGACCGTCTACTTTAAGTTCAACTAACCCCGTTTCTCCAACCTCTTTGAAAGTTTTTTCAAATTCTTTAGTAGGAAGTTCGACAGCCAAGGATTTGACCTCTTTGCCGTAAACATTTGCAGGCAAAAGACCTTCTTTTCGAAGTTTTTTGACCTTTTTTCCTAAGACTTTTCGCTCGTTTACTTGTAGGCTGACTTTCTTCATGAGTTGTTATTGTACCTTAAAGTTTATTAGTTTACAATTGTTCTATGCGTATACTCGGCATTGATCCGGGACTTGCCCGAGTTGGTTGGGCGGTTGTAGACCACGACCTTGAAAGTAAATTATTAACTGCAATTGCTTTTGATTGTTTTGAAACAAAAAAAGAGGTGGAGACCTCCAAAAGACTTGAACAAATCTATGACCAAATAATGATGCTAATAAGAGTCCACAACCCCGACGTTTTGGCAATCGAGCAACTGTTTTTTGCAATAAACGCAAAGACTGCTTTTGCTGTTTCGCAAGCCCGAGGAGTAATCCTTTTGGCAGGCGCAAAAAAGGGAATTCCAAATTTTGTCTACACACCATTGCAGGTTAAAATGATCGTCACTGGTTACGGAAGGGCGGAAAAGGAAGAGGTGGGGAAAAGGATAAAAAAATTATTAAAGCTTACAAAGGTTCCAAAACTCGACGACACAGCGGATGCCTTGGCGGTTGCGATTGCTCACACCCTGGCAAATGGAGTCCATACCAATAAGCCCTATCAAAAACCCGTGAAGAAATCTAAAACAAAGGGGAATGGAGTTAAGAAACTTCTTCCAAAATCACAACCTCTGAGTTTGTGACTCCGGTCTTAAATTTTTCCTCCGCCTCTTTATAACTTTCTCCCAAAATATTTCTATAGTGCATGGGAATTGTAGTTTTTGCAGCAATTGAATTTGCAGCTTTTATCGCCTCGTCAACGTCCATCGTATAAGTCCCGCCGATTGGAAGCATCGCAACATCGATTTGCCATTTTGCCAAGTCCTTCATCTCCGGTATAAAATCGGTGTCTCCCGCGTGGTAAATTTTTATACCATTTATATTGAAGAAATATCCGACCCAATTCTTTTCTTTGGGGTGGAAAGACTTATCTATATTATATGCAGGGAAAGTCCAAAACTTAAACCCTTTAGCCTCATATTCTTTGTTTGGCAAAACTTCTATCTTTGTATTTTTAACATCAATCATCGACAGACAGTCCGCCGGAGCAATTAAAATGGTATCGTCCTTTATGATTTTTTGAATGTCTTTTGGCTCGCAATGGTCGGAGTGGGCGTGGGTTATAAAAATTAAATCTGCCGGCTCAAGGTCACCGCTTTTAAGGTCAAAAGGATCTACGTAATAGATTTTGTTTCCGTTCTTATCAACAAATGAGAAAGATGCATGCCCAAACCACTTTATATTCTCCACAATTTCAAATTATACCATTAGCTTTAATCTATATTGTAAGGTTTATGCAAATATTGAGACTAAATCGATCGTTTAATTCGATAAATTTTTTTAAATGAAGGGACATCTATTTGACTAACTTCGAGGCAAGGCCGGTGTATTTTGAAGGAGTTAAGTTTAATAGTTTTTGTTTGTTTTTGCCGGAAATTTGAAGAGCTTCAACAAGGTTTAGCCAATCTTCTCTGTCCAATTTCTTCCCCTTTGTTAATTCGAGTACTTTTGAATAGGAATCTTTAACGTGTTCGATTCTTAATATGGTTTGCAAAGCTTCGGAAAGAATTGACCAGTCAGAGTTCAAATCTTCCAGAATCTGATTTTTATCGATAGTGATTTTTGAAAGACCGAAGAGGGTATTTTTGTAGGCTAAAAGAGAGTGGGCGAGTACTCCTCCAATATTTCTTAGAATTGTCGAGCCAGATAAATCTCTTTGAAGCCTTGATATCGGAAGTTCACGAGTAAAGAGTTCAATAATCCCGTTTGCCATCTTCAAATTTCCTTCGGAATTCTCAAAATCAATAGGATTAATTTTCTGCGGCATGGTTGAAGAACCGACTTGATCCTTCTCACTATTGAGAACAAGCCAGCCATCGCTTATATACCTCCACAGATCTTGATTAAGGTCTATTAAAATACCATTAATTCTTTGGATGTTTTGGAAGAATTCAATGATGTCTTCGTTTGAGTTTACTTGGGTAGTTAGTAAATTTGGTCTAAATCCGAATGATTGGATGAAGTCTCTCGAAAATTTGAGCCAGTTGACCTTTGGATAAGAAAAATGAAGCGCGTTGTAGTTTCCGACAGCTCCGTTAAGCTTTCCAGTGAACCTAATTCGTTCAATTTTCTCGATTTCCGAACTTAACCTTGTCAAAAAAACCATGATTTCTTTCCCCAAAGTTGTAGGAACGGCCGGCTGGCCGTGGGTTCTGGCAAGTATCGGGATATTTTTATGCTTTTTGGCCAGTTGCTTGAGTTCATTTCTTAACTTTTGAAGATAGGGGAGAACCGCAACGAAAAATCCGTCCCTAAGCATTAACCTATAAGCGATATTATTAATATCCTCGGAAGTTAAACCAAAGTGGATCATTTCCGAAACCTCGGGTTTTAGTTCGTTTCTAAGGTAAATCTCAATAGCCTTTACGTCGTGCCTTACCCTTTCCTCGATTTCCTTTACTTTTTCTGCTTCATCAAGGTCAAAACCTTTGACCAAGTTTTGAATTTTGCTTCTTTCCCTAGGACCAAGTCTAAGTAGCCCAAGTTTTGAGACCGCGATAAGATATTTTGTTTCGATTTCTACCCTTGTTCGAATAAGAGCAAATTCCGACACAAAAGGGGAAAGCTCTAGGGTTTTTTCTTTGTAGCGTCCGTCAATTGGAGAAACTGATGTTAAACTCATAAAACAAATCTTTCAATAACATCTGCTACACCGTCTTCTTCGACCGTTGGAGCAATGTAGTCAGCAATTGCCTTGAGATCGGGGACCGCATTTCCCATGGCAACTTTTAACCCGCACGCCATGAGAAGAGGGAAATCGTTGTAACCGTCTCCAACCCCTATTATTTCGTGTGTTTTTATGCCCAGAATCTTCGCTATTTCCAGAATTCCGTGTTGCTTAGTGGCTTGTGAATGCGTTACTAAAATATCAGCTTTGGCCTCTTTCCAAGAAACTAGCTTATGGGTGGAAATGGTAGGGATATGCGAAACTTTGGTTATAAAGTCGTCAGCTACAGATTCCTCGAGGTTAGGTGCCCAGAGATGTAATGGTCTCTTGGGTACATAGCTATCTGTCAAAAGAAAATCTTTATCTCCCTCAAGGATAAAAAGTTGAAGATTAAAAGGCTTGGCTATTTTGAGAACACTTTTTATATCTTTCTGGAGCATTGTTTTTTCCCATAGAACTTTTTTCGTTTTGTAGTCCACTATTTCGCATCCTCCGCTTATTATAGAAGGACCCGAAAGTTTTAAGTGCGTAAAAATATTTTTTAAGTCAAAGATTGGCCTTGAGGTCGCAAGTCCGACATGGAGGATTTTGGACGCTTTATAGATCGCCCTAATTACTCTTTTGGAAGGGGTAGCGTATCTGCCATTCATTAATGTTCCATCGACATCCAGAATAAGGGCTTTATACTTTAGATCCTTTGAGCGCAAGCTTTGCTTATGTTTTGATGACATCGGAAGTTTTTGGGCTGGTTGAAATGAAGCTCACTTTTACTCCGGTCATTTTTTCGATTTCTTTTATATAGTTTTGGGCGTTTTTGGGAAGGTCGGCGAATCTTTTAATATCCTTGGTTGACGACATCCATCCGGGAAGCGTTTTATAGCTAGGTTTTACTCTGCCGAGCAGCTCTGCATCAGTGTCGATATAGCTAATCCGCTTGCCGTTTGACCTATAATGAGTACAAATTTTAATCTTTTCAAAATCATCCAAAACGTCCAGTTTTGTTACCGCAATGTCGGTGAAACCGTTTATATCGGAAACAAACCTAAGAAGTTCCATATCAAGCCATCCGCAGCGTCTTTTTCTACCGGTTGTCGTTCCAAATTCAATTCCGTCTTTCTGTAGTTTTTCTCCTACGCCGTTTAGCTGTTCTGTAGGCATTGGACCGCCTCCAACCCGTGTCTGGTAGGCTTTTACAACTCCTATAACTCTTTTCATTTGAAAAGGAGAAATTCCGGCGCCCGAAGTTGCACCTCCCGAGACAATAGTAGATGCGGTTACAAAAGGATATGGACCCCAGTCATTGTCCAAAAGACTGCCATGAGCACCTTCGAGAATCACTTCCTTATTTTGTTTAATAGCCTTTTGGATAATCGGATAAGTTTCGGCAACAAAAGGTTTTATCTTTTTAAATAAAGAAAGAAATTCTTTTTCAATTGATTTTTGATTTAATGGTTTTTCTCCCAGAGATTTTAGGATCTTATTTTTAACAAGAAGCTGGGTTTTCAATTTTTCGGAAAAAGATTTTTTGTTAAGAAGGTCCTGGATTCGTATTCCGTTATAAGAGACCTTGTCAGCGTAACAGGGTCCAATGCCTCTTCCGGTTGTCCCCATTTTATTTTTCCCCTTAATCTCTTCGAAAACCCGATCCAGCATCTTATGGTAAGGCATTATGAGGTGGCACCTTGGAGATATGAATACTCGGCCTTTGAGCTTAACTCCTGCTTTTTTTAGCATCTCAATTTCGTTTACCAAAACCCCAGGATCAATAATTACTCCGTTTGCAATTATTGTTTTAGTTTTTTTATTGAAGATTCCGGCAGGGATTAAGTGCATTCCGAATTTTCCGTATTTATTAATGACCGTGTGACCTGCGTTGTTTCCTCCATGGTAGCGTATAACGTAGTCTGCGGTTTGAGAGAGGTAGTCGACAATCTTACCTTTTCCTTCGTCCCCCCATTGAGAACCGATTACCGCCGTAACCATTATAAATGGGCTTAAAAAGCCCAAGGGGTATGATACAATACAAAACGCCAATGGATCAAGTATCAGAAGTTAGAGACAAGACAGATTTGGTTTCACTTATCTCGGAATATATTCCTCTTAAAAAGGCCGGAAGAAATTTTAAAGCAAATTGCCCCTTCCACCAAGAAAAAACTCCCTCATTTGTTATTTCCCCCGAGAGGCAGATTTGGCATTGTTTCGGGTGCCAAAAAGGGGGGGACGCTTTCTCTTTTGTTATGGAGTACGAGCACATGGAATTTCCAGAAGCTTTAAGAACACTCGCAAAAAAAGCCGGGGTAGAATTGAAAGATCTAAGATTTGACCAAGGACAATATTCTCAAAAAGAAAAAATTTATAAATTAAATAACTTAGCTTCTAAATTCTACAACTTCCTTCTAACGGAGCACAAAATTGGAAAACCTGCGCTTGCGTATTTGCTAAAAGAAAGAAAGCTCAACCTCAATTTAATTAAAACTTACTCTTTAGGATTTGCTCCGCATGATAATTCACTCTCTAAATATTTGATGAATAAAAAGAATTATACAAAAGAAGATCTTTTGGACGCAGGATTGTCTTTTATGAGAAACGGAACAGTTTTTGATTTCTTTAGAGGAAGAATAATGTTTCCGCTGTCTGACCATAGGGGGAACATCGTAGGATTTTCCGGCCGAGCGATGAATGATAATGACCAGCCAAAGTATATAAATACCAGGGATACGGTTGTGTACCACAAGGGAAGTCTTTTCTTTGGCATGGACAGCGCTAAAGAAGAAATAAAAGAAAAGGGAAGCGCAATTATTGTCGAAGGAGAGTTCGACGCGCTTTCCTCCTTCAAGGAGGGGATTAAAAATGTGGTCGCTATAAAAGGAACGGCCTTAACGGAGAACCAAGCAAATCTTTTGGGGAGATTTACAAAGAAAGTAATTCTTTGTTTAGACCAGGATGAAGCAGGATTTGAAGCTACCAAGCGAAGCCTTGCGTCTCTGGAGAAAAACGGGATGACTATTAATATAGTAACTCTTAAGGACAAAGATCCGGACGAGACCCTGAAAAAAGATCCTGCGGAATTTAAAAAAGCCCTTAAGGATTCGGTAGAAATTTACGATTTTCTAATTTCAAAAAAAACTTCGGAAAATGCTAGGACTGCCGAAGGCAAAAAAAATGTGACATCGGAACTTCTTCCAATTCTGGCGAATATACAAAATGAAATTGTAAAAGAACACTACATTAAAAAACTCGCAAAAGAGATTGACTCATCGTACGAAAGCCTTTTCAAAGAGCTGGGTAAAATTGAAGGGCAAAAAGATAGGCCGGTGATAGCCCCCATTCCTAAGGAAAAAAAAGAAAGACGCGAAATTCTGGAGGGTTATTATCTTTCTTTAATCCTGCAAAACGATACTGTAGAAATACTTAAGGAAGAAAAAGAATTTCTGGATAATTATAAATTTGAAAACATGGTCTACGAAAGGATTTTTGAAAATATGGGCAAGTTTTTAAAGGGAAAAATAAAATTTAACCTTCAAAAATTTGCACAAACTCTGCCTCAGGAAGTTGCTCCGGCATTTGATGTTTCGTACCTTTTCCCATTACCTAAATTTGAAGATTCGGAAACCTTTAGGCTGGAGGTAAAAAGGGTTGAGGGTGAGCTTCAAAAGCTTTCTATTAAAAAGGAGATGGAGAGTCTTGCAAAAATGATAGAAGAAGAGAAGAATAGGTTGGAAGCAAAAGTTTTGCAGAAAAAATTTTCCGAACTTGCAGCGCTTCTTCCACGCGAGTAGCTACTAATAGAGGCCCATTCGTGTTAAAATAGAGACCTAGTGTTCTAACAGAGCTAGTAAAAATTATGGCAAAAACCGCTAAAAAGGCAGCAGCAAAACCCAAGAAAAACCAAAAACCCGAAAAGAAAATAGATTTTATCTCGGACATCGTTGCCTCTGCTAAAAAAAGAGGATATATAACACAGGATGAAATCCTCTCCATTTTCCCAAAACCCGAGGAACACATAAGTGAACTGGACGAACTCTACAACCGCCTAATGAGGTCGGATATCGACGTCTTTGAATCCGTTGCGGCAACTTCCGAGGAAGAAAAACCAATCGAAGATTTGGAAAAAGAATTAGAGGCCTTGACCGTTCTTACCGAAGGAACAGTTTCGGATCCGGTTAGGATGTACCTTAAGGAGATAGGAAGAATTCCGCTTTTAACGTTTGAGCAGGAGATAGCGCTTGCAAAAAGAGTCGAAAAAAGCGATAGAGAAGCGAAGAAAACCCTTGTTAACTCAAACCTTCGGTTAGTAGTTTCTATTGCAAAAAAATATGTTGGAAGAGGTTTGACCCTTTTGGATTTAATCCAGGAAGGGAACCAGGGATTAATAAGGGCTGTTGAAAAATATGATTGGAGAAGGGGTTATAAATTCTCAACCTACGCAACCTGGTGGATTAGACAGTCGATAACCCGTGCAATTGCAGACCAAGCCCGAACCATTAGAATCCCAGTCCACATGGTCGAAAATATAAATAGATTTTTAAGAACCTCAAGAAAGCTAATGCAGGAATTGGGACGAGAGCCTACGCCTGAGGAAGTTGCAAAAGTGCTGCAGATTGATCCTGAAAAGGCCTTGGAAATTATAAAAATATCCCAGGAGCCTGCGTCTTTGGAATCACCCGTCGGAGACGAGGAAGATTCAAGGCTTGGGGACTTTATCCACGATACATCTGCTCCGACTTTGTTTGATTCCGCATCGCGCGAACTCTTAAAAGAGCAAGTCGAACAAGTTCTTTCAACGTTATCTGATAGGGAAAAAAGAGTATTGGAAGAAAGATTCGGACTTAAAGACGGAAGGCCAAAAACCTTAGAAGAAGTAGGGAAAATGTTTGCGGTTACAAGGGAGCGTATAAGACAAATTGAAGCAAAATCCCTTCGAAAACTCCGCCACCCTAGTCGTGGCAACAAACTCAAGGATTATCTGGGATAGGGCTTGACACTTAACTAATTCTCTTCTACAATTTCTTTTTGATATGGAAAGTCCGGAAAGATTCATGAGGCCAAGAGGAGTCCCAAGGCCAGATCTTAGAGATCCTAAAATCAAAACAGAGATTCAAAGGACGGACAAGCTCCCAAGGAAGGGGATAGACTTCAGAGGACTTAAAACCCAACCCCAGCAATAACCTCTTGACAAGAATCCCATAATAAAAGACTATCTATTTACATGGCCTTATCGCTTGAAAGAGCAGAATATGGAAAAAGCGGGCTAATTGTATCTCATCAAGAAAACCATAGTCGTCCAAGGCCACCTCTTCGTCAAGATATTCCAAGATCTAAAGGCGTAGATCTAGTTGCTGCCTTAGCCGAAAATGGTTATAGATACGAGGATGCAGTCTTTAAAATAAGAGCAGAAATGGATGGGAAATTTAGGATAGGACCGAAATTGTCTGATTGGCTCTTTTCCTTCGGTGACATAAGAAAAGATATGAAAGGCATGAAGGGAAAAGGCAATCCTGACGAGTGGGAGATAGATGTAAGCGGAAGAAATCTTTGGGTAGTTACCGGAGTAGCAGAATACAAGTGGCAAGCTGGGGATATAGAAAAAGAAGGCAGGGAGAAAAGGGCGATGTTTAAAAATCTTCTGGAAAGACTAGATGATTTAAAGATTTTTTCTGAACTTTTGCGAAGATCATTGCCGGAAATTTCAATCCCAGACCACATAGATATTTTGCCCTTTGATTCTTTAAATTTGACCTTCATCTCCCCCGATACTCAAACAGTGGAGTTTTTCACAAGAAGAAATATTCAGCATACGCCAATTCCCAGAAGTATTGTTGAGGCAGCTGCCTAGCTTAGGCTGAGAGGCGCTGAATAACTCTTTCTATCTTTGGCAGTGGTACATTTAAACTTTGAACATCCAAAATGTCTTGTGGTCTAGGAGGAAGTGTATCGTAAAGATGAATCTTACTCGCCGCTAAAAGAGCAGGAGCCAAAACAGGTGCGATTCTGCCATCGCGATATCCGGGTACGCGACTTCTCATTATGTAGGTTATTTTATCGTCTGTAACAGGAAAACCTCTTTTCTCAAGCCAATCATTGACCCATCTTACATGAAAGTAAGGCCAAGCATCTTTGAATTCATCAACCATCGATCTGGAAGTTGTTAAGATATCGAAATCTCTTATTTGTCTGTCTAGATGCGGTACCAAAAGGGCAACTCCAGTGCCTCCCTCTATAACCCAACTTGCGAACCGATTCTGAGGAAACTCTCGTTCGAGGAAATCAAATCTTCCTATAAAGGTCATGTCTTTTGATTCCGTAAAAGTTTTTACTCTAGGACTGGATTCTTTGGGAGGTATATAAAACTCACCAGAAGCACGGCGTGGAGAAAAGACCTTTTCATCTACGAAATGTGCTCGTTCAAGCATTAAAAGATAAATTCAAAGAATCATTACTTTGACATCATGTCCCAGACAATTCCAATTACTAAAGCTGCAACTCCAACCATAAGGGTGTTAAGAGATGGAACATACTGTATAAGGATAATTCCGACTCCAAGTCCCGAAAGGCTGTGCGCTAAGGCGTGGCCAGTAAAGCATCTCTTATAATTCATTTTCAAGTAAAATCACCCCCTTTTAATCAGTCTGGCATGGAAAAATGGGGAAGTCAATAGGGGTTCAAAAGAGGGATTTTAGCCTCGTTAAGATGAGTAAAACTCCGCCTGCGACCGCATAATAATAGAAAGGATCTAGCCTTGTCATAGTTGCTTAATTTTGAAGCAAGAGAGTAAAAGAGGAATGAAATTAACGTAAGATTTCAAAAAGAAATCTTAGTCTCTTAATCGAGCTTTCTTTGCTGTCTTCTTAGCCTTCTTTGAGCGTCTTTACTTGTTCCTCCACCTCGAGGAATTCCTCGGGACATAAAAACTGGCGTAGGTTCTACAATAACCGGAACAAACACTCTTGCTGGCCTTCCGTCTTCAAGAGTCATTGTTCTAAGCTGAATTCCGGCGCTTTCGTTGGCATTTTTCGGAGCCATAGTCGCCAATTTATAAAGCCTACGAATTGATCTCAATGCGTCCGGCCCGTTATTTGCTTTTCGGGATCCCCTGCAGCCTTCGGGAACGGTCTTTTGTAGAGCAAATTCTTTCATGAAAAAGGGATTATATAGAGAAGTATTCCGGAATGCAAGACCTAATTGAACCTAATTTACAAGAGTTTCATCGTAGGGTATAATCTCACTACGTGAGATTGCGAGTTTCGCTCAAAATCTTCGTTCATTCCGCGATAGCTCAACGGTAGAGCACTCGCCTGTTAAGCGAATGGTTCTTGGTTCGAATCCAAGTCGCGGAGCAAATCTTTGGTTTTTTGGTACCGTAAGACTGCTTCAAAGATACTTTTGAAGCTAAATTTAAGTTTTTTATCCTCCAAAGACAGGTTCGAAAATACTAAATTGAGTAGATACCTTTTTTCTTCCGGCTTTCTAACCTTATAGATCTCAGATGCTTTATTTGCCACATCGAGTATTAAGCAACCAAAATCAACATATTTGTCGTCTGCTACGGTATGTCTTTTAATCTGCTCTTCTGTATCCGCTCGCTCATTTAGAAACTGCTCTCTTTTTCTATGATATGTTTCTTCGTCTATCTCTCCGTCTAATTTGTCATCATAAACATTATCTAGCCTCACTCTTATTTGAGAAAGATTATTGTTCAATACACTAAGATTTTTTCCCCTAAATGTAATTTCGTCGCTATGACTTTCCTTCAATTTATTTTTAAGCCATTCCGTTGTGTTAGAACCTAAATGTAAGTTACTAAACATCTCTATTATTTGTTTATCAATCTCCTCTTCTCTTACTGAACCTTTTTGTGAGCAAGGTTTGTAATGAGTGCAATGATAGTAAACCCAACGGTGGACTTTTCCATTGCCCTTATTAGTTTTAGTTTTTTCATCTCCGGTGATCTTACAGCTACATTCCCCACATTTTAACGAACCACGATAGGTAAGATCGTGCTTTGCATATACAGGTATTAACTCTCTGTTTTTGGTGCGATTTAACATATCCTGAACTTTATCAAAAAGCTGTTTATCAATTAGCGGTTGATGCTCGCCTTCGTATAAATGTTCATTCCAACGCATTGCACCATAATAAATCGGGTTGTTTAATATATGGTGATAATTGCTTTTAGATAAAGGCTTGCCGTTTATAGATCTGAAACCCTGTTTGTCCATCTCTCTTTTTAAAGATTTTAAAGAGTGCGATCCCGTAGAATATAGTTCAAATGTTTTTACAATAAAATTTCCTTGAATTTCATCAGGGACTAGTAATTTATTAACCTTTTTGTAGCCTGTTGGTGCTGATCCACCCGGCCATTTACCGTCCTCGAGCATGCCCCGTTGCCCTTTTTTAACCTCATCAGATAGATTATCTATGTAATTTTTTGCAAGCACAGCTTTTATATCAAATTGAAACTTTGCATGAGAATTTGAATTTTTATGTAACGAGAAGTTATCCCTAGAGAAAATAAATGTCTTATCATACTCGTATATTAAATCATACACCAAAGTTGCATCCTTTAAGTTACGAGTTAATCTGTCTGTTTTCTCAATATAAACACATGTTATATTTGTATGTTTCTTTAAGTAGTCTACAGCTTCTCGAAAATCATCTCTTTTTTCATTTTCCCTTGCTGATTCAATTATGAAAAATTCTTTTACAATTTTTCTATTATCCTTATCTGACGCTTCACGATTAAGTTTAGATTGTTGAGGTAATGAATAGCCTTCCTCTTGCCGTTGAGAGCTAATTCTATTTATGATGATTGCATCTTCCATTGGTTTAATTGTGATTGAGGGTCTTTCCATATTCAATGGGTTCGCTAGGATGATTTACGAACCTCTTTTAATTTTTCTTATTTTCCTTATCAAATTTTATTAATGCTTCAATAAACTGAAGTAGGCTAAATGCAGATTCATATAGCTTTTTATCTTCAATTTTTATGCTGTAGTCTTTATAAATTGCCTCTTGGAATGCTTTTAAATCTGCCGGTGTTATTATTTTCATAATCAGTCTTCGCTATTGAACGCAATAAATACTGCAAGTAGATCCTTTTCATTCTCATACCATCCATCGTTGTAAAAAGTACAAAGACATCCAAAGTTGCATTCTTTCTTTCCATAACTAACCCGGAGATATACAGAAGGGTTATTCCCCCAATTTATCGTGCGTAAACTGTTGGTAAATCTTCTTAATGAATGCGTCCTTACTATTCTTACCTTTTTACTTTTTTCGAGCACCTTCATGTAATAATTTTTATTATTTTTTATAATGTTTGATTTTTTAGATTTATTCATTTAGTACAAATCCTTTCTATATTTCCAAACAAAATATTTCTTGGGAGATCTAACGGGGTATTTTGTATCCGATTTCTCTTCTATGTCCGCTTTAACAACATGAAAAAGCCTTCCTATATTCTCACAGCCCTTTTTTCTTACAGCGCCGAAATAAAAAGCATAATTATCTAAATCATTTAGAAAAGAAGCTATCTCTTCTGCTAATTGTGCTTCTTCAGTATTAGGAGTAAATTTACTTCTATCCAAAGCGTATTTACTCTTATTAGAAGAAATAACGTTAATACCGTTATTTAAGTTATATTTATTAACGGTACTAACGTTAATAGGAAAACTTTTAATAATTTCACCTATTGGTTTCATATTTGTCATTTTCTTTATATCTTTCCAATTTATTTTTATTTACAACCAAATGGAAAGAGTAGATATATTGTACGTGGCTAGAAAAAGGGTATTTAGTTTATAAGAGGTATCTTATGAGCAATTTTCGGCAGGATGTAAGACTTGGAAGAGAATAATAATCTATTACGCTATAATATAAATCTTTTGTTTGTTTAATTTTTTTCTCTTCTTGTTTATCTGAAAGTTGACCATATATCTCTTCGGTTACAAATCCGATGGCGCCCTCTACTAAATTATTAATTCTTTTATCATTTAAGCTCTTCAAATCGTTTGATTGGGAATATATATCTTGCTCAATTAATAAATAGGCAGTTAAATTAGCTACAATATCTTTTTGTTTTTTGTTTCTTTGCTTAGCTTTAAATTTAAATCTAGCAATTGAGCCTAGATAACTTATGTGATCTTGTATTTCCTTGTAGGTATTTTTTACTGTATCTATGGACGTGTATTTATTTATCTTAATATAAAACCCTTCTGGTAATATTTGCTTCCCCCAACTGATAAATATAGGTAACTCTTGCTCAATTCCTATATATTTATCGAATAAACATTGAGAGAATGCGTTGTCAATAAAAGCAAAATCAACACTAAAGTTATTACAAAGCGTAAGTATGTCTTTGGATAAATTACCCTGAGCATATAAACTACTACGAAGAGTTTTTTCGGAAGTATCTTCTAGCTGGTATTTTTTTACAAGGTGTTTTACAAGCAATTTAAATCCGGCTGTATTTTTGAGCAGGTAGCGACGTACAGTTTCATAGTCCCATTGCTCGATGTCTTTAGGTAGCTTACTATCTTGCATTGACGCATTATACCTCAGTTTAACAATGCAGAGAATAATTTTATTATAGGTTTATTGTTAAGTGAAAATTTTATGTACGTGGCAGAATAATTTGAGGCTGATAAGTAGAAATAAAGCTCCCAGTACCCCTACCTTTTTTAAAAAGATTTTTATAGAAGTGTCATGTTTCACCTTTATTTTTTAATTATTAGGGTGTTGGAGACTAGGGTTCATTCTCGTTTATTTCTTCTATTATTTTCTTACGTCTAAGATACCATCCAACAGGAAATACTATGACTCCAGCAAATATAATATCGGAAATTGCATCAGACTTTAATAATGATCCAGCCGGATAATAATTGTAAGGATGTTCCTTATCAAAAACAGCACAAGTAACATGACCGGTATCATCATAAGAAGTTTGAAGACAAGGATATCGCTGAACATATAAACCATCCGGCGAAAGGTTAGTTATAACATCCCAAGAAGAGATAAGGAAAAATACAACAGTAAAAATTATAAAATATAACAAAATAGCTTTCGGATAGTCTTTGGAAGATTTTGGGTTTAGTAAATTCATAAATGTCCTTACGATTAACGATTTCTATAAGTGCATTATTTGGAAATCACTATGGATATTATTCCTCCTATTAATACAAGTCCTATAACCCAACCATAGCCTAAAAATATAGGTAATCCTGCTAGGTAAGTAATAGCTAATGATAGTATATAAATCCCCAAACCAATTAAAGCTCCTTTTGCAAACTTTTTCATATAACTAAACTATTTCTATATTTGCTTAGAAGGAAATAAATAAAGGTATAATCGCTTACCAATAAATTTCATGACAAAATAAATAATGGGTATAGCAATTGCAAAGTAAATATAGTTAATAAAACCATATTGGAACTCAACAAAAACCTGATCCCAAAAATGGGCATGTGTTACAAATATAATTTTCCCATTTGCATTGTATTGCGGACAATCAAATAATTTCTTATCAAATTCTCCCATTGAATCGGAACCGTACATACGAACTCTTCTATCATACGTGTTGACACAAGCTAAATAGCCTTTCGTATTATAATAACTTTCTTCCTTCCAGCCAGAATAAAAAGCATTTCCTACTCCTATTAATAAAATAATAAATGGCAGGATAATTACAAATTTTTTTATAAGAATATGTAAACGTTTAATACTAAACTTACGCTTTTTATCTATATCATTCATATGTTTCCATCATAATCCATATCGTATGTTACGAATAAATTTATTTAAGTTTTTATAGTCTTATTACGATTAAGTAGCTTCATAACAAAATCATATACAGCATAAACAATCGTAAAAACTATTAACCATGAAATAACATAGGTTGTAATATCAATTAAAATAACTAGAAGTGTTTGGTTAGGGTTCAAATTAAAATTATGTATCTCTTCAAGTACAGCTGACATCCCAATGAACCACCACATTGCCCTATAACGCATCCTCATTCCCTTTTTAGCTTTTGGATCCTTCTTCATATTATTCACTCCTCCCCATAGGGGATTTATCACATTCAGATTGTAAATAATCTTCCATAACAAGTTTATACTATCAATTCAGGCTAAATGATAAATTTTCTGGAATATATTTCCTGTTAAGAGTCTGGCATATATTCCATAATCTTGTCAATATGTCTACGAAGCCTACAAGATTAGGAGAGAAAATAAAAAGATTACGAAAATCTCAAAACCTCACGCAAGAAAAACTAGCAGAATTAGCCAGCGTTGATCCTAAAACTATAATTTCTATAGAGACAGGTGCAAGAAGAAACCCAACGCTCAAAACACTTAGTAAATTAGCAAACGCTCTTGGAGTTAAAGTAAAAGATATTTTCCCTTTTTAGCTAAACCCTATTAAAACATCAAATCTAAGACCTTGATTAACCTCCTTGTGAGGAGTTTCTCTAGAGTATTACGAGAGGCAGGTAGGGGTATAGCTTAAACGTTATTCTACGTTTCAATTATTCAAAATTTGAAGGGGAACAAGTTTAATTTTAAATTAAGCATAAATAATCTGCTGTAAATAACGAGAAGGAATGTCTATTGGTTCATAGGGTTTTAACCACTCATAGGTTCTGAATACATTGCCCAGAGCGAGCAAATTATCTTATAGTTTGACATTAATCTAGCTCCTTTGTTAAAATCGCCACTATGACAATCAAGGCTCAAACGACATTCAAAATTCCCTTTATTGAAGGAGAATTTAATTGGACAAGAACCCTAAGAGATGGAAGCACGATAAGTGTGCTAGATGACCAGAATGCTAAAGGAGTAGTATGTATTGTAGACGATGGTGAACATAAATATGTTACTGTTTTTGAAGATGGATATCAAAAAAGAGTTCCACATGAACAAATAAACTTAGTAATGCAACACCCGCTAAGAACAAGATTTGGCGAAATAAAAATCTGGTACGAACCAACACTCCCTTCTCAAGCCAGAAAATAATTTCTAACTTCCTCCATCAGGCGGGAGCCAACTAACATAATCAGCTTATGTCTGAGAGTTCATTTATTAATGCCCTTAGCCGCTTCAGCCTATTTATAAGCATTATTTCTAACATTCATATACAATAAACTTAATGAATAAGCGCATAGTATTTATACTTGCTATTGTTATTTCTGCCTTTAGTTTTGCCGGTTGGCAGATCTATAAAAATAGTAAATCTGTTGGTAACCGCGCCAGCAATAGCGGCTGCAAAGGTGCTGGTCCCGCCACTATCACCGCTTCGCCAATAGCAATTTCGGATATTTTGTACATCCAGCCAACCGGACTAGAGAATGGAGGTCATGTCACTCCAATTGACCACGGTTACTTTTACATTAAAGGTACTAAGACCAATCCTCCCACCCAAGCGCCAGTATATGCGCCGTTTGATGGAATTATTACTAGCGTATCTAGGACTGTCCGCAGAGGCGATGTCGCATCCGGATTGACAAACACATACGACGATTACGCCGTGAGCGTTGATGCCACCTGTACTTTTCGGGTACGTTTTAGCAACATGGTCAGGCTTGCCGGTGGGTTAGGTGATGCGGTCGGTCAACTGAATGATAATCAAAACAAGAGCCCCGCTTACGACGTTAAAGCCGGCGAGCTAATCGGCTACACCGGTCTGCCGACTGCTCAAGGCATAGATGTTTGGGTAGAAGACGATAACTCAACTCTAATAGGTTTTATTAATCCAGATCAATATACCAATGCCGAATCCTGGAAAACTCACGTTGTAGATTTATTTGACCACACTGCCGAACCGCTCAAAAGCCAATTGCTGGCGCTAGATTTACGCGATGCTTTACCGCGCTGGGGAAAAATTGATTACGATATCGACGGTAAATTAGTTGGCAGCTGGTTTAAGCAGGGCACCGGTGGTTATGGCGGCGGTTTCAATGGCCAGAGCAGCGACTATTGGAAAGGCCATTTGTCTATAGTACCGGACGGCAACGATCCGACATGGACGGACATTTCATTTGGCGACTACCAGGGACGACCCGCACAGTTTGCGGTAATCGGCAATAGTCCTGACCCGGCCGGAGTTGATCCATCTACCGGTTTGGTTAAGTATCAGCTTGGACGAATTGAGCACTATTCGGCTACCACCGGCGAGATTTGGGACGGGGGGGCTTACGTGCCACATATACGAACCCGGGCGGGTGGAAATGTAGAAGGAACTGTTTTAATGCAAATGATCGGCCAACGGAAACTTGAAATGGAAATCTTCCCCGGAAAAACCGCTTCTCAAGTTAATGGTTTTGATAATTCTGCTTTAGTCTACGAAAGATAAGAATGGATAGAAAAAGTAAGTTTTTTGAAAATACTAAACGCTCAATTACTAAAGCTGTTACCTTTCGTCTGCTTATTTTAGTTTCTGACGGAATTATAATATATACTATTACACATCGTTTTGATGTTGCATTAACTGTTATTTTCTTTTCAAATTTTGCAAGTACCATACTTTACTTTATGCATGAGAGAATTTGGAATAACATTCATTGGGGGAAAATGATAAAATAATTTCTAACTTCCTCCATCGGGTGGAGGCATAATAAAACTATGCAAGTTAATAAAATATTGGGCGTTGTTATAGTGCTTCTTTTAGTAGTTGTTAACTGGTTAAGTTTCCACGATATTTTTGAACAACATACGCTTCGAGAATGGTTGACCCTTTTAGCTTCAATCCTTATTTTCTTCTATTTTATTAAAGAACTTAAGAAATGACCTTATTACCCTTTTTAGCTTCAATCTCGGGAACTGTTTTGGGCCTTTCAGGGTTTCCGCAAGTGATAAAAATCTTTAAAACCAAAAGCGCAAAAGATATAGCGCCACTGACTTACCTTATTATCGAAATTGGTTCAACTATTTGGATTCTCTATGGGCTTGAGTTAAAAATCTTTCCAATTGTGCTTGCAAACATTCTCGGTTTTACTACAACCAGTTTAATATTAATTGGATATTATCTCTACGGAAGAACCGGAAAATAACTCTATGATTAAAGATATTTCAGGCGGTGTAGCGCACAAAGTTCCAGCGGATTTATGGAAAGCTCTCACTTCCGATAAAAGAGCACAAGCAATATGGGAGGATCTTACGCCTCTTGCACGTAATGAATGGATATGCTGGGTTACTTTTGTCAAGAAAGACGAGACGAGGAAAAAGCATATAAAAAGGACGATTAGCGAACTCAAGGAAGGTATGCGCCGGCCGTGTTGCTGGTTGGGCTGTATTCATCGCACGGATAAGCCAATAAGCCCTTCGGTGAAAGCAATACTTGATAGGCAACGCAAAAGTTTCTAACATCTCCATCGAGTGGAGTTGCGTTTAGCTTCAATTCATCGGGGTTTCTCTTAATATTCTTGATATCTCCTCTTCCAGAGTTGAAGGCTCTTTTATTTTTACTGCAAGGTCTTTTCCTACCTGAAAAAATGCTAACGATCTTTGTGTCGCATCATCTGTCCGATCTAAATTTCTTGGAGTAACTTCCTGCCTTGCAGTCAATGTAACAAATTCTCTGAGCTCCTCTAACCTATCGAGCATTTCCATGCTGTCATGGGGAACAGTTAACAGTGACCGGGAAAGACCCCAAAAATATCGAGGTTGTTGCGTCCAATGGGCCATTTGGGACAAAATTACAAGAGTTAACCCATATGATTCAAGGGATTTTACATGCGGAAATTCTGTCTCTTTGCTTCCCGTTATTAGTTCTTTCCGACCCATAATTCTTTCTAATCCCTTTTCTCTTACCTGTGTTCTTATTAAATCTCGAGAAAGCAAGAATCCTCTTGTTGTATCGCTTATAAAAGTTAAGGTTGGGCCTCCGAAGTAGTTTATTGCGTAACGTGTATCCTCACCATCAAATAAATCGCCAAAATAAATAGGGAGAAGAGTTCCTGTTTCGTGGACGACTTTTCTTGGGGATTCGTTTGAATCAAGATGTTCCGGAACAAAAGGGTGGATCCTTTCTGTCATGCCTATTAAAACTTACATACTTGTTTAATTATTGTCAATAGGAAATCCCTCATAAACCAATTTGCGCCAAATTTGACTTTTTTCTCTTTTTGGATCAGTCTTAAATTAAGGAGGTGATCTTGATGGCTGAAAAAGACATGTACCGACATAGTGGAGCGCATTTTCTTCTCACGTTGGGACTAGTTGCTATTGCCTACGGCGTAGTTCAGTGGGCACGAGCAATGTATAATCTTCCAGATTACGGTGCTTGGATTCTAGGAGGGGTTTTATTAATTCTGGTCTGGTGGATTAAAAAAACAATGTGGATGAAATAAAAAGGAACTAGCTTAAATTCTAGAAAAATTATATAATCTTGGTGAAATCTAGAATTAAGAAAGGAGGCAATCAAATAATATGGAAGGAACAGTTAAAACAAAGACTACCAGAGGATTTGGGTTTATTTCCCGCGAAGGAGAAGCCAAAGATCTTTTTTTTCACTCTAATGACTTAGTCGGTGTTACATTTGACGAACTGCAAGAAGGAGCAAAAGTAACTTTTGATGTTGTTGATGGAGAAAAAGGACAAAGTGCAAAAAACGTAAAGCTCGCTTAAGCATTGAATTACCTCAAAATTGTTGCAGTTTCAGGAAATATACTTTTTATCCTTTGGATGTCATTTAATGCAATCGATGAGGCATTTAAAGGAACTATTTACCAGAAAATTTCCTACGTTGGTTTAGTTTCTCTTTTGCTTTTAAATATCTTTCTTCTCTTCCGCAGGAAATAGAGTTCAACCGTTTATTGCTCTAGCGATTTTGATTCCAATCCAGATTCCCAAAAGCCCGCCAATTCCATTCCCCAAAATCGACCACGAGGAGAGGAACGATTCACCCAAAAGCACAGGAATATATCCTCCAATAATTGAAAATAAGAAAACGCATATCCAAACAATTGTTTTAGTCGACATGGAAGTATCTTAATATAGTGTATAATTAAGTTATGGCAAAAAGAAATACCGGAGTTGGAAAAGGAAGGAAGCACCGTTCATATAAAACCAAAAAAAGGCTTGAAATAAAGCGAAAGATGTTGGCTGAAAAAGCCCTCAAACGCCACCGCAGATAAAAAGTAATTATGCCGGACAAATCGAATACCGCTAATCAACAGCTCGATAAAACTCTAATAAGATCAAAGCTCGATGAAGAGAGACGCCAAGGAAATAAAGCCGAGCAAAAAATAAAGGAAGAAGAAAAAAATCATAAAAAGTAAATACTTTCCTCAGAATTAATCCCCAATATATTTCCTTGCGAATTTGTCGGCTTCCTTTTCTTGTTTATAAATTTCCGACCTGCTTTGGTTTTCAATGATTGAATTTCTATGATTTAAAATAACGTGTCCTATTTCGTGGGCGATCGTGTACCTGATCTGTTTGTCGTCGTGCATAAATAATTCGTCGCTTAAAAAAATTAAATGTTGATTTTTAAGATCATTGCCGGTAAATGTAAAAGCAAGCGCGTCGTCCATTGATCCAAAAAACCAACAACTTGAAGTTATGGTCCTTACCACTTTTTCTTCCGTCAAAGCGACAACCTCGCAGACATATTTCTTCATCTCTTCCGTTCCGACTAACTTACCGCCAAAAGCAAAGTAGATTTCTCTCGCTCTTCTTTTCATAAGGAAATTATAACCGAAGGTTGAAAGCTCTGCTTATAACCGAAGGACGCTAGAATTTTCATATACAGTTCTTACATTTTAGGTGATAAAATTTCCAGACGTAAACTATTTTCAGTTAAGGACTCCTTGGAAAAACGAAAAGAATTAGCCGCTTTAAATAGTTGGACTTGCTGTCGGCGTAGGGGTAGCTGTTGGTGAAGACGATGGAGTTGGCGTTGGACTTTCCGAAGGTGTAGGCGATACCGAGGCTCCGTTTCCTGAATTTCCTCCGGTTATTACTAAGTGGAAAGCATCTCTCATTTGGGCAAAGTCATGTCTTACTTGAGCAAGACTTTTTCTAACTCCCGCCAAGTCTTTTCTAACCTGTGTAAATGTAGACTTTGGATCGGTTGTTGACGCAGTTATTCCCAGGACTAATGTTTTATCGGAAGATAACTGGTTGTTTATGGCCGTAAGTCTACTGTTTACATTATCTAATAAGCTTTGGAGCTGAGTTACATCTTTGCCTTCAGACTTCAAGTTGTTTATTAGGTCTTGAATTTTTGGCGTAAAGCCTGCGATCTTTGTTGTAACACTCGTGAGATTGTCGATTATTATTAAGAGTCTGGTTTTTGGAACGATAACATCGAAAACCTTAAAGCCGGATACTATTTGTTTTGCGTCGGATTTGAGTGTGGTTAAATCTGTATCCGCGTCGATCTTGGATTTTAAGGTTGTAAGGCCGTTGATAGCGGATTGAATATCTGAAGAGAGATTTGCTTTATCATCGGATGTGAGTTTCTGGTCGTTTTGAATTCTTTGAAGCAATTTATTTAATTCGGAGATCCTCCTATTAATTGCCTGGTCTGCTCTTTTTTTTGCTCCGGACAAGTTATTTTGCTGTTTTTGGTTTTGTTTTTGAATTTTCTGTTCTTGTCTTTGTGCCGCAATAGTTGCCCTTTTTTCAAATTTTTGGATATCGTTGATCAAGTCTTTTGGTCCCTCTGCAAAAACAGGAGTAGTTTGGATTAATGAGGCTATTAAAACTGCCGCAATCAATAAATTATTTTTTTTCATGTTACTTGTCTTCGTTACTGGATCCGTCCTGTGTTTCCTGCTCGTTTTCTATTTGATCGATTTCCCCATTTGAATCTTCCTGACTTACGCTTGAATTATCCTGGTCAATTTCATTTAAATCCTTGTCCATTTCGTCCATACTGGTGGAAACAGATGCGTCTACTTTATTAATTGAATCGTTAACATTTTGCTTAGTGACCGTGGCGGGAAGTTCCAAGACCGTTTGCGTTTTTGAATTTTTTGCAGAAAAAAAGACTAGTAAAACTAGAATTGCGATTCCAATTGGCAAAACAAACCTTGATCCCATAACATAACTATAACGAGGACGATTGAGATTTGTGACAGGTAACTCATTAATTATCTTTTCCAAACCCTCTTTGGGAGGTTGGACCCTTGTTGCTGTATAAAACAATATATCTTCTATTTTTTTCATATCTTTATTTTTTTCCTTAATGTTTCTAATGCTCTGTGTTGAATCTGTCTTATTGCGTCTTCGGATTTACCCAATTGTTTTGCGATATCGCCGTTTGGCAGACCAATCATAAATTTCATTATTACAACTTCTTTTTGATCGTCCTTTAAGTTAAGTATAGCCCTTTCTACAATTTCCTTGGTTTCAGTTTTTCCGGCTATTTCCTCAGGACTATCCTTGTCCTGTGCTTCAATTTCAACAAAATCATAAAGGTTCAATTCTTTTCTTTTTCGCAAATAATCAATCATAGTATTTCTGGCAATTGTAAAAAAGTAAGCTAACGGATCTTTACCGGTGTCCTTATATCTGTCAATCGATTGGTAAACCTTTAAGAAAACCGTCTGTGCCAGATCTTGGGTATCTTCCTTTTTCCTTATTCGAAAATATATATACCTAAAGACTGGTACGTAATAAACTTCATAGAGTTTTCCAAATGCTTCTTTATCTCCGGTCTTTGCTAGCTCTATTAATTTCTTAGCGTCCATTAATGTATAACGATTCTACCACCTGTTTTGTGATGAGTAAAACCTTATGAACTTGCATTTTCATTTAGTCGGTGCCTAAACTAGGTAAGAATGAACAGATATTACAATGGGATTTTATGGATTTTTGTTGCCTTTGGTCTTCAGTTCCTAAGGAGTAGCTACGGAAAAATAGCAGGAGGGAAGTTTGTCGGAGGACTCAGCGCAACATTAAGGTCCTTTGCGAATAAGAATCCTAATGATTGGTATAAAAACTTTCTCGACTCGTGGGCGATCCCAAATTCGACGATTCTTGGAAATTTAATAATGTGGGGAGAGCTATTGAGTGGAATTGCTATGACAGTGGGATCGCTTTATTTATTTTTAAACAAAGGGAAGGGAAGAGCCGCTCAGGTCATTTTGGTTCTGGGATTAATCGGAGGAGCAATTCTCAATTTCAACTTCTATTTTGCCGCAGGTTGGACAGGTCCGTCTACAGAAGGACTTAATCTTCTAATGCTGGTTATAGAAATTGTTGGGATAGCCGTCTTCGGAAAATCACTGCTTAAATAATTTATTAACTCTTGACAAATTTGCTTATAGCTAATATATTCGAATTATCGAATATGTATTACGAAGTATTTCAGCTTCACTCAAAACTTCTAAAGTCCCTTTCGCACCCAAAAAGACTGGAAATAATACAACTTTTAAGGGAGCGAGAATTGCCAGTTTCGGATATACAGGAAATGCTAGACCTTCCACAAGGAAACTTAAGCCAACATCTGCAAATTTTAAGAGCTGCCGGAGTTGTTAAAACAAAAAGATTGGGAAAACAAATTTATTACAGCATTGCACATAAAAACTTCGTAAAAGCCTCCGATCTTTTTAGAGAAGTTTTAATCGAAAAAAATAAAGATATAGTTTCTGACGTTATCTCAAAAAATATGCTCGAGTTGGTCCCACTAACATCCGATCCGGTTTGCAAAATGAGATTGAGTCCTAAAACAGCGAGCTTCGCATATAAAGATTATTTCTTCTGCGGTTCCGGATGTTTTGAAAAGTTCAAAAAGGAAAGAATAACAAAGTATGGATAAAATTATTATTTCTGTTCTCGGTTTAGCAGGGATTGCCTTTACTTATTGGTTTTTCCTTATGAAGAATGAAAAGGCAGTCGGGGCAAAAGACTCTATAGACATCGTGGTTGACGGAGGGTATAGTCCCGAAGTAATCTCTGTTCCTAAAGGAAAGACTACAAAGCTCAACTTTATAAGAAAAGACCCGACTGATTGTTTAGAGGAAGTAGTAGTGGGTGATTTTAAGATTAGAAAACATTTGCCCTTAAATCAAAAAGTTACTGTTGAGATTACCCCGGAAAAAGCTGGTGAATTTAGGTTTACCTGCGGAATGAATATGTATCATGGCAAAGTCGTAGTGAACTAAATATGGCTGAGTCTAAAAAAACATTTTCAATACAGGGAATGCACTGCGCCTCATGCGTTAGGTTAATCGAACGCGCCCTTTCAAAAACAGAAGGAATTGCACAAGCGAACGTTAACCTTGCAACCGATCAAGCAACTGTAACTTATGATCCGGACAAGGTCAGCGATCAACAAATCCAAACAGCTGTTGAAAACGTTGGATACAAAGCTATGCTCAATGAGGAGAAGAAATCTGAAGATGAGGAAAAAAAAGAGAAACAAAAAGAATTAAGAGATTTAAGAAATAAAGTCATAGTCAGTCTGGTCTTGGGAGGATTAATTCTTCTAGGGAGCTTCCCCGGTTTAATGAATTTCGCTCCTTCTTTTTTAACTAACTCTTGGTTGCAACTTCTACTGGCGATACCGGTTCAATTCTGGGCAGGACTGACTTTTTACAAAGCGACAATTCCGGCACTAAGACACAGAACCGCCAACATGGACACTTTAGTTGCATTAGGGACAACTGTCGCTTTTGGTTATTCCTCAGTTGTCACTATCTTCCCTCATGTTGTTCAGAGTATTGGAATTACACCTACTCCATATTTTGACACATCAAGCATTATTATTGGCTTAATTCTTTTAGGCCGCTACTTTGAAGCCAAAGCAAAAGCAGGTACTTCTGAAGCTATAAAAAAATTAATAGGACTACAAGCTAAAACAGCGAGATTATTACGAGACGGAAAAGAAATAGATATTCCTATAGATCAAGTACAAATTGGAGATATTATCAGAGTTAGGCCTGGTGAAAAAATTCCAGTGGACGGAATTATCGTCGAAGGTGAATCATCCATTGATGAATCAATGCTAACTGGCGAGAGTATCCCCGTAGATAAAACCAAAGGGGATAGTGTTGTTGGCGCGACAATAAATAAGACTGGCACTTTTACTTATAAAGCCAATAAGGTTGGACAAGGAACTGTGCTTTCGCAAATTATAAAACTTGTGCAAGAAGCTCAAGGAAGTAAAGCGCCAATACAAAGAATTGCCGATCTGATCTCTTCATATTTTGTTCCTGTTGTCATTATGCTGGCTCTTTTGACTTTTGTTGTTTGGTATGATTTTGGTACTACCACAGCTTTTCTATTTGCCATGCTAAACACTGTGGCGGTTCTTATTATTGCCTGTCCTTGCGCGATGGGCCTTGCTACTCCTACAGCTATTATGGTTGGAACCGGCAAAGGTGCAGAACACGGTATTTTAATTAAAGACGCGGAAAGCCTGGAGATTGCTCACAAAATAAATACTGTTGTTTTTGATAAAACAGGCACCTTAACTCGGGGAAAACCAGAAGTAACAGATGTAATACCAATTAGTAGATTGAGCAAAAATGAAGTTTTAAAATTTGCTGCATCTGTTGAGAAAGGTTCCGAGCATTCACTTGCTGAAGCAATTATGAGAGAAGCAGAAGAACAAAAAGTTAAGTTACAGCCCGTTACAAAATTTAAAGCAATCGCAGGACACGGGGTTGAAGGAATAGTTGATAAAAGGCAAGTTTTCTTAGGTAATAGAAGGTTTATGGATCGAGAAAGCATATCGTTTGGTTTTTATCTTGAGCAACTAGAAAGGCTAGAGAATGAGGGCAAAACTATCATGATGCTTGCAATCGATAGAAAATTATCTGGCCTTATTGCAGTGGCAGATACAATAAAGGAAACAGCAAGAGGCGCGGTTGAAGCTTTACAAAAGAGAGGAATACAAGTTGTTATGATTACGGGTGATAACCAAAGAACCGCTAAGGCTATAGCCCAACAAGCAGGAATTAAAAGTGTTCTGGCAGATATTTTACCAGACCAAAAAGAGAAAGAAATAAAAAAACTTCAAGCAGAGGGAAAAGTTGTTGCTATGGTCGGAGACGGAATAAATGACGCACCAGCTTTAGCAGCCGCAGATATAGGTATCGCGATGGGGACAGGAACAGATGTGGCAATAGAAGCCGGAGATATTACTTTAATAAACAAGGATTTAAGTTCCGTGCTGTCGGCAATCGAGCTATCAAAAAAAACTATGAGAACTATCCGATTAAACTTATTCTGGGCTTTTGGCTACAATGTTATTTTAATTCCCGTTGCGATGGGTATTTTATATCCCTTCTTCCATATATTATTAAATCCGATATTTGCCTCGGTCGCGATGGCAACAAGCTCAATTTCTGTCGTCTCAAATTCGCTATTGTTAAGAAAATATAAAATTTAATATAAATTGTTTATAATGAATATATGAATGAAAATCAGACCCAAAAGCTTCTCAAATATGCTCTATTAGGATCACTGGCAATATTAATATTTCTTCTTTTAATCGACTTAAGGTTTATATCAAACATCTTTGCTTTGGCTCCTCAAATAACTAATTCGTCAAATCTTTGGACAATATTTCTTACAGGACTTTTTGTAGGAGGATTAACCTGCATGGCTGTTCAGGGAGGCCTTCTTGCAGCAACAATCGCTCAGCGTGAGGAAGAAAGATTGAAAGAGGATGCAAAAAACGGCGCAATATTTCCGATTGTTGCGTTTATTGTTGCAAAACTTGTAGCGTACACTGTTATTGGTTTTCTCTTGGGACTTTTAGGTTCAGCGTTTCAACTCTCCCTTTCTGTAAGAACAATTCTTCAATTTGCCGTGGTAATTTTTATGGTGGGGACCGCTCTAAATATTCTAGAAGTGCATCCAATTTTCCGTTATTTTGTTATCCAGCCTCCCCGATTTCTGACAAGACTTGTTCGTAATCAGTCAAAAAGTAAAAATATCTTTGCACCGGCTCTTTTAGGTGCATTCACAGTATTCATCCCATGCGGAACTACTCAAGCTATGATGGCTCTTGCGATTGCATCGGGCAATCCGTTAACAGGAGCTTCAATTCTTTTTGCATTTATCTTGGGAACTTCACCTCTATTTTTTATTCTGGGATACATGACAACGAGGCTTGGAGACAGTCTTCATCAGCAGTTTATGAGATTTGCGGCATTCGCAATCATACTGCTTGCGATTTTTAATCTTAATAACGCACTTGCTTTAACGGGAATCAATTTTAACTTAGGAAGTATAATTTTTGGTAATTCTTCTTCAGTATCTGGCCAGCCAGCAACAAATGAGCCAACAGTTTCACTTACTCAAACAGGTTATAGCCCAAATATTATTACAGTCAAAGCAGGATCTCAAGTTACTTTGCATTTAACAAATACGGGAGGCGCAGGGTGCATACAGGCATTTACAATTCCAAGCTTAGGAATTCAAAAAATAGTTCCGATGGGAAATTCTGACACTGTTGCCTTTACCGCTCCAAACCAGCCCGGCCAATTAGCATTTATGTGCAGTATGGGGATGTATCGGGGGGTGATAAACGTTATATGATAAAAAAGAAATTTAAAATAGGTGGTATGCACTGTACAAGCTGCGCAATGAATATTGACGGAGATTTAGAAGACTGTCTCAAAGGTGTAAAAAGTTCAAAAACAAACTACGCAAAACAAGAAACTGAGGTTGAATTTGAAGAAAAAGAAGTCAAGATTGAGCAAATTCTTGCACAGATAAAGAAAACTGGCTACAAAGCCTCGGTTTAACGCCGAAAGAAAAACCGATAGTATAAAATCTATGAAAAGATCGAGTACAATTTCAGACAAAGATAAATGGGCTAAGATTCCAAGCGACGAGGTTTTGGAAAAAACCGTCCATTCTCTTGGGGAAAACGGAATGGACGCGATTGTTGTAGAAAATAGCGAAGAAGCCAAAAATAAAGTTCTTGAAATTTTGCCAAAGGGAGCAGAGGTTATGACAATGACTTCAAGAACCTTGGAGACAATTGGAGTTCTTCCCGAAATTAATGAATCCGGAAATTATGATTCGGTGAGAAATAAATTAAATTCAATGAAAAGGGACACTCAAGGAAGGGAAATGCAGCGATTGGGAGCTGCCCCTGAGTGGGTGATGGGAAGTGTCCACGCAGTTACACAAGATGGCAAAGTCCTGATAGCTTCAAATACCGGATCCCAGCTTCCAGCCTACGTTTATGGATCTGATCACGTTATCTGGGTAGTTGGAGCGCAGAAAATAGTTAAGGATTTGGATGAAGCATGGAAAAGACTTTACGAACACGTTCTTCCGTTGGAAAGTGAGAGGTTAAAAAAAGTATACGGAGTTCCAAGCAACGTTTCAAAAGTATTGATTGTTCAAAAAGAAATAAAACCAGGAAGGATCACTTTAATCTTTGTTAGAGAAGCCATTGGCTTTTAGCTAGTTTAAGAAATTTCCAAATAGGTTCAAGCTTGACACACTTTGATCTACTCAACTAAAATGTAAAAATGGTCCTCACAGAAACGAGATCTCATGGAGAACACATCGGAAGCCGGAAGTTAGATTCACAAGTTAAGATTAAGGCCTTTAGAGGTGAGCCCGTACCGGTTGTTTTAAGAGATGTTCCAGATAGTTACTATCCGGTTCGTTTTGACGCTGTAAGTAAACTAAATGGAAAATTGTTAAAAAGCAAAGAGGATCTGTATAATTCATACGAAGCATTCGATGACGCAAAAATCGTGGAAGACGGTCTAGCTTGGGGAAAGGAAACTTTTGGTCAAAAAAGCGCATAAGGCTTCTCGATAGCTCTTCAAATTTCTGTTAGAATAATAATTCATGCTTTCGCAGATTTCTAATTCACAAAAAGTTCTGGTAATGGTCGGAGTAATGCTCGGACTTCTTTTGGCTGCTTTGGACCAGACAATTGTTGCGACTGCAATGCCAAAAATTGTTCAGGAACTCAAAGGCCTTGAACACCTAAGCTGGGTTTTTACAGCTTACATGCTTACCTCTACCATAACGGTTCCAATTTACGGAAAACTTTCGGACATCTACGGAAGAAAATGGTTTTTCCTGGGAGCTATTGTAGTTTTCATGCTGGGTTCGGCTCTTTCCGGACTTTCTCAAAATATGACCCAGCTTATTCTTTTCCGAGGATTTCAGGGAATAGGGGGAGGAGCACTTTTTGCAAATGCATTCACTATAATTGCAGATCTTTTTCCGCCTGCACAACGAGGAAAATGGCAGGGGATTTTTGGAGGAGTTTTCGGTTTGGCCTCTGTTATAGGACCAACTCTTGGAGGGTATTTAACAGACCACGTTTCATGGAGATGGAATTTTTATATAAATATTCCGATTGGGATTTTGGCTTTAATAGTAATTTACTTTTTAATGCCGCATATAAAACACCACATAGATCCAAAAGAGAGGTCAATTGACTACTCCGGTGCGGTAACTCTTGTCTTGGGGCTTGTCCCTTTTCTTCTAGCGCTCGTTTGGGGAGGTAATCAATACGCTTGGAAATCGATTCAGGAGATCTCTCTTTTTATTCTTTCGATCGTTTTCATTTCCGCCTTCATTTTTATCGAAGGAAAAGCAAAAGAGCCAATACTTCCTTTATCGCTTTTTAGAAATAACATTTTCTTAATTTCGGTAATAATAATATTTCTAACAGGTTTAGGAATGTTTGGAACAATTTTGTACATTCCTCTTTTTGCGCAAAATGTTATAGGTGTTTCGGCGACAAACTCTGGAGTCATCCTTACTCCAATGACTCTTGCCCTTATTGTCGGAAGCATTGCCTCAGGCCAATTGATATCAAGAACCGGCAGGTATAAATTTATGGCGATTATTGGATTAGGAATCGTAACAGCCGGTATCTATCTACTTTCTACAATGACTGCGCAAACTACCGAAACAGAATTAGTTTTAAGAATGATTACGGTTGGTCTAGGTCTTGGACTAACAATGCCAATATTTACCATTGCAGTCCAGAATTCATTCGAATATTCAAAACTCGGGGTTGTAACATCATCGACACAGCTTTTTAGAAGTCTAGGAGGAACTGTTGGAGTAGCGGTAATGGGAAGCATTCTTAATAATGGTCTAGCAAATAAAATATCCGATTTAGCTTCGGACCCTTTTATACAAAACCTTTCCAGAATTAATCCTAACTTTAATGTTCACAATATTGATGCGAATAAATTACAAGGCTTAATGTCAGGGCCAGGAAAAGACCAAGTGCAAAAAATGATTTCCGCTTTGCCTCCTTTTATACAATCCCAAGCGTTACAGGGATTCACAGACTTCACGATAAAAATAAAAGGAGCGCTGGCCGATTCTATTGGACACGTCTTCTTTATTTCGACTTTTTTGCTTGTTCTGGCATTTGTTCTTGCTTTCTTCCTAAAAGAAATCCCTCTTCGAAAATCTCACTCCGACAGGCCTTTTGCAGAGGAAGTAGGAATTCAATACGGAGAAGAACAAGGGGAAATCCCCGAAAAAGAAGAGATCGAAATCTTTAATGCAAAGTGAGTTGACAAAGTCTTTCTAATTTATTACATTCTTCTTGTCAATTTCTCCTGCCCATAGCAAAAACTTCAGATATGGCCGAAGAACCTTTAAGACAGATGGGTTGTCTGCCGATTCTAGTAATGCTTTTAACTGCAGGATTGGGAGGAGCTTTGTGGATTGCAATCTTTCTTTTAATTATTCTTCCAACTATCCCCGCGAGGTAGGAAGTTTTTTCGCTTTTTTCCAAGCATCATTTAGAGCGTCAATTGCCTCTCTTTGTATGTCTTCGTTGTCGTATGTTTGGATTGAAGTATTCAAAAGAACTTCCAACGTAGATTTCAATGTAGACTGTCTTTTTTTATACGCTTTCTCTGGATGTTTTATCATATAGTAATTTCCTACATAAGTTCTTGCCGTGTTTATTATAGGAACAATAATAGAATTGCCAATTTTGCGCCTAAGTGTCCCGGTTCTAGTTATATCCATAGCTCTATCGTCAGATTGAACTATGATTAGATTCGTGGCGTGAGCTCTTTGCAGCTCATCTTTAATTCCTCCTATTGCTGAATCGAATGATTCCTCAAGGTTAAATGGTTTTTGCTCTCCTGTCTTTCTTTCCGGTGACATAGGTCGAGAGTATATTCAAATTAGCTTTTCGTGTCAAGAAAATTCTTGCAGTAATCTTTCAAGTTGTTGGATATATTATTAATACTAAGGAATAGCTTGGTTATATGGAGGTAAGGCATCAATATGCCTAAGGGACAATTCCAACCTACCGAAAAAAACAGGTGGTGAGGACCACCATCTGCTGAGCTTATTAAGCAGCCCTGGGGAGAGGCGACTCATTTATCTGAGGAAGAAGTCTTTGTATCTCTTGAGCCATTTTCTTTGGTATCTCATTGGTTGCCTCGTCTAAGGGGAAAAACCATCCGCAGCTTGTCATGCCAACAAGATGGCTAGCTTTTGCAAGAAAAAGGGGATCTTCATTTCCTTTTAGGACACCTTTCCCAAACATTGCCTCCCTAATTGCTAGAAAGAACGGGATAAAATTCTCATCCCAATTTGGATTTAGATCCCTAAGTTGGTCATCCACTCTCTGACCATAACCCGTAAGTAAATTCAGAAGTCTCTTTTTTTCCAGTTTCCTGGTATCGGAAAGGTGTGGTTCACCTCCGCAATCACATTCTCCTGTCCATCTACCGAGTGCATGTTCGCAGCTCCAACTCGTTGCTTCCCTTATAGTGGTATATTGGCGATTTGGATCTTGAAGTTTCTCTTTGACGTTAAAAAGAGAAAATCCGTGAGCTCGCAAGGTACCTTGTCTTGTCAAATGATCTAGAAATTCGACCCTTCCCTTTTTGTGGTGACCATAAAACTCCGTATCTGTTGCAACGGAAATTGTTTTTCTGTCTGGGTCTGTTTGTTTTACTCGCTCTAAGAAGATATCGGCATTAGTCGTAAAGTCGTCTTTAAAGGAAACAGAGTCACTAGTTTGATGAGCGAAATGAACGATCGCAATCTCTCCTAATTTTTGTCCCCCTTCTTCCTCAACCTGAACAAACATAGGATCATTATGTGAATTTTCTAATTGGTCTTCTCTCAGAATGACAAATTCATACCCATTTTTTACCAGAGCCCTTAAGGTAGAGGAGCTCACCGCGGTTTCTGGTAGCCATATTCCCTTTGGCTTAAATCCAAAGTCATCTTCAAACGCTTTAATCCCAATCTTTATAAGGAGATCTTGATCCGATTCGTTTAAAAGGGGCAGGATTGCGTGTACATAAGGGTCTCCTAAAATTCTATATTCTTTATCCGGCAGAGATTGAATGTTGTCCTTTATTTTTCTGAAACTTTCAGGATCGTGAGCTTTGAACCAATCTCGAAGAGTCGCATAAAATGAAAAAATTCCTCCCTCTGGTAATCCTTGCTCTGTTGTTCCGTCGGGAAGTTTCCTTTCCATAAATATTGGTTTGTGCGATTCTCTGGCAATTTGTTCGTTTACCCAGGGTAGAACTTCTAGACGGGAATTGCTAAGAGGAAGAAGTGTTTCCCGAGGAGGCTGATAAGTGTGGCCTACTATCAAGAGTTCCCTCCCCATGGGAGGTTCTTGTTCTCGACTGACCCCTCTTTCGAGTTGCTCAATCATAGGCAGGGCTATATATAAAATACTAGTGGATTTGAAGCTAATGTCAAGTAAGAAGGGGCGTTTCTTTAAAAGCTGTTTCGCAAGGATACTAAAAATTTAATCGAAGAAGACACGGATTATGTTAGTCAGCTTGATGAGTAGCTAGTTTGTCTTTTCAACGTGTGCTCTAATTATTCTGTTGAGAAGTTGAGTGGCTAAGCTCAGAGCCTCCTCAAAAATTTTGGCATCTTTTGTGCCTGCGGATACCACTATATTAAATACTCCGTGTTTGTCCTTGGTCCAGTCCCAAGACGTTGTGCCTGAAAAAGACACACTTTTTCCTTGGTAGAATTTTTTCAACTTGGTTAGGTATTCCAAGAGTATGTGTTCGAAAAGGTGGCCAATTTCGGTTGCTTTTACTTCCTCCGTGAAACTGAGATTTTTCTCGTTAAAGCATTTTGACCCCAGGACACTCGGAAGGACTGTTTTTAGCATGGAATGAGTGTGGGGAAGACTCGTAGTATTCAAATGGTTTGTAAAAAGCTTCATTCTGATTCCGGTTTCATCTAGTTTTTGGCTAATCTCAAGAAGAAAAAGGTTCTCGTTGTAAAGCTTGCGCTTTGCGGTCTGGTGATCTAATATTTTTCTTGGAGTTTTTGTTTGCATGCTTTTACGAAGTTCTTACCTGTTTATTACTTGGTCAGTATACAATTCAAAAAGCTTAGGCTTCAACGACCAAAATTTATACAGGCCTTAGATCGAAGGTCGCAAGCTTTGTTTATGAATGTGGTATAAATGTATTATGAATATATTTAAGTTTCTTCCGCTAAAAATAGCCTATGCCCACTGCGATATTCCGTGCGGAATTTACGATCCGTTTAGGGCACAGCAAGCAGCACATACAATTATTCGAATGACCGAGTTGCTCTCCAAAATTGAAAGAAAAGATGAGACAAAGGCAGAACACGATATCGCAAGAATGACGCATGTCAAAGAAAAACATGGAGAAATATTAGAAGACGAACTAGGTACGTTGCAAAACGACTATTTTAAGGAAGAGCACTACAAAGCCCATCCCAATTTAATGAAACTTTTGGAGGCAACAGTTAAAAATTCAATCAAGGCAAGACAAGGTATTGATATGGAGGCGGCGGAAGCGGCTCTTTCTGGAACTCAGGAAATCGCAGAAATTTTCTTCAAAACAAAGGGTGTTGAACCGGTTCGTGTAAAAACGGTTTATCCTACAGAACGAGAAATAGTTTTATACAAGTGATTCTCGGCAAATTTAAAATCCTCGGCCACAGCATGCAGCCAAAATTAAGAGAAGGTTCGGAAGTTTTGGTAAGTTCGCTTCCTTACGTTTTTTCAAAACCAAAGATTAAGGATATGGTTGCATTTAAATATTTGAATAAGGTTTTAATAAAGAGAGTCATTAAAACTAAGGGGAATCAATTTCTTGTCGAAGGTGACAATATCGCCGATAGTTTAAGAATCGGTTGGATTGGTAAAAAGGATATAATAGGAAAAGTAATTCATACATTGTGATTTTGAACTTGTCGTTACTCTTGATTGTCCTGTTTCTCCTTATTTTTCTTTCGATGATTTGGCCGCCTGATTCTCCCTGGGCGCCTTGGTGGAGAACATCGGATGAGAATATCATAAAAGCTCTAAAACTCGCTGGCGTTAAGAGTTCGGATGTAGTCTATGATTTGGGATCGGGCGACGGAAGAACACTTATAATTGCGGCAAAAAAATTTGGAGCAAGGGGAGTCGGTGTGGAAATTGATCCCTTAAGATTTTATTTTTCAAAACTTTTAGTAAAGTTTAATGGTTTATCCAAAAGAGTTGAATTAAGAAAAGAAAATTTTTTAAATTCAAACATTTCTGATGCTACCGTAGTTTTCGTCTACTTAGTTCCAAACGCTTTAAAAAAACTAAAACCAAAATTTTTAAAAAACCTTGAGGGAGGAACGAGGATAGTAAGCATAAAATACGAGATGGAGTTGCCGAAAACAAAAATTATTAGAGGAGATAGGAATATTTATTTATACCACATTTCGTAATAATAGCCACCGGATTTTATCTGCGAGCTTGTAAAGTTCGTACCACAATGGTCTTATTACTAAGTCATAACTTCCGATAAATTCAATATGCTTTGGTCCATATCCTTGTTTGAATCTATGAAATCCAAACCATGGGTCGTTTGAATCAGGATTTGGTCCCATTGCTCCCCACATATCAAATTTTTTAAGACCTTGTTTTTTACCCCATAGAATTACTTCCCACATCAAAAGATTGCTCGCCATTGTTTCTCTGTGTTCGCTTGAAGATGAACCATAAGGATAGTAAAGGATTCCATCAAATGCAAAAACAATCCAAGCAGCTAATATTTTTCCTTTATGTCTTGCTAAGAAAAGATGAGCGATTTTTCCTTTTAAGGTTTCCCACATAAGCCTGTGATAATTTTCGGTGTGGGCATAGAATTTTTGCCGTTTAGTCGTCTCTTTTGTTAATTTAAGGTATTCTTCGAAAGCTCTATCGGAGTCATCCTCAACTATCTCTACGTTATGTTTCTTTGCAATTTTAATATTGTATCTTGTTTTAGGATGCATACCTTTTAGAAGTTCATCTTCACTTTTTGTTAGATCGAGGATAAATGTGTACTTCGTAAATAAGGGATGTGCCGCTTTTTTTAATCCAAAGTTCAAAAGCTGCTGTTCGTCTCGTTCATTTTGAACGACATTGGGTTCAAGCTGAATAAAAATACAATTTTCTCTTTTGCCGATTTCCCTTAGTTCGCTAAGTATTTTTTCATCGGGCATTTCGCCTTTTGGAAAATATCCAATACTCAAATTTAATCGAGGAATTTTATGGATTGTGAGTCGAAAATTCTTTGTCTCAATAACTTTAGTTCCGGTTTTTTTTCTGAACGCTGCCCATTCTGGTGATTGTAAAGGATGCATTTTAAAGAAAATCTAAATATTCCTTTGTTTCCAAAAGATTTTCCGAAAGAACGTCTTTGGGTAGTTCCAAAATAAACCTTGAAACAACATTGCTCGTTTGTTGTCCGAAGAAAAGTCTTCGCCTTGCAAAACTTAAGTAAAGTTTTTTTTCGGCTCTAGTTATCCCAACATAGCAAAGTCTTCTTTCTTCCTCAAGTTCGTTTCGATCCAGGAGAGATCTTGAATGTGGGAATAATCCTTCCTCCATCCCTATCATAAAAACTATGGGGAATTCCAATCCTTTAGCAGCATGGAAAGTCATAAGATTGACGGCATCCTTTTTTTCATCACCCTTAGGTTTATCAGGCAGGTATTCTTGTTCGACTAAAGAAACATTTTCAAGAAACTGCGAAATATCCGGGAATTCGATTGCAACAGATCTTAACTCCTTTATATTTTCAAGCCTTCCTCTGTCTTCTTCGTCTTTTTCATCAAATAGTGAAAGGTATTCTACTTTTCGAAGAAGAGAATCCATTGTTTTTATCGTTTCCTTTTTTGAATCGAAGTCTTTTGCGAATTCTTCAAATTTTTCAAATCTAGCCTTTCCGAGTTTTTCTATTCTCTTCCTTGAAATTCCGTCTTTTGAATTAACCAGAAATCTAAGATAAGCAAGAATATCTTTTATTTCCTTCCTTTCATAGAATCTAGTTCCGCCAATTAACATGTATGGAACCCCTTGGTGCAGGAAGACCTCTTCAATTGCCCGGGACTGAGCGTTAGTTCGGTAAAGAACGGCAAAATCGGAGAATTTAAGATTTTTATTTTCATATTTTATATTCATGACCTCATTTATTATAAATTCTGCCTCATTATGCTCGTTTCTTGCTTCGTATAGGATTATGTTCTCTCCTTTTTCTTTTTCCGTCCAAAGAGCTAAAACCGGATGTGAGGTATTTTTAGAAATTACGGAAGATGCAGCGTCGAGGATTTTCTGGGTCGATCTGTAATTTTGAGAAAGTTTAAAAGTCCTTACATTTTTAAAATCATCTTTGAATTTCCTAAGATTTAAAAAATCCGCTCCTCTAAAACTATAGATACTTTGAGAAAAGTCACCAACGACTGTGATGTTTTGATTAAGGCCGGCGAGCAGTTTAGTCAAAGCATATTGGGCGTGGTTTGTATCTTGATATTCATCGACCAAAATATATTTAAATTTATTTTGATATTTCATAAGAATGTCTTTTTGACTTCTCAAAAGCTCAACAGTCTTTAGAATTAAATCATCAAAATCTAAGGCGTTATTTTCCTTAAGAATTTTTTGATAAATTGGATAAACGGAAGCGGCGACCTCCTGAAAATTACCCCTTGCCATGGTTTTATATCTCTCCGGCTCAAGGAGTTCGTTTTTAGCCTGGGATATAGTTGCAAGGATTGATGATGGTTTATATTCTTTAGCAGAAATTCCTAAATTTTTGTACGCTTCTTTTATTGCCTCTATCTGGTCCTGGCTGTCATAAATAATAAAATTGGTAGGAATCCCAAGTAACTTCCCGTCGATCCTGAGAATTTTAGAACATAAAGAGTGGAAAGTTGAGATAGTAACATTCTCGCTGGTTTCCCTTCTGACTCTTTCTTTCATTTCCTGTGCAGCTTTATTGGTAAAGGTAACCATTAAAATATTATGAGGAGATACGCCCTTTTCTTTGATGAGATAAATCACTTTATAAGTTAAAACTCTCGTTTTACCACTGCCTGCACCCGCTAAAATAATCATTGGACCTTCCGTTGCAAGAACGGCTTCTTTTTGCTCCTCGTTTAAGTCCTTGAGAAGGGCCGTTTTCATACTGTACAATAATACCACATGAAGTCGCTTTTAATTGTCGCTAACTTTAAGTCAAATAAGACGCTTTCCGAGGCAAAAGATTGGATAAAAGAGATAAGCGAGAAAAAATTTCCAGAAGAAAAACAAATAGTAGTTTGTCCCTCTTTCGTTCACCTTAATTTGTTCAAAAATTTTGTGGATGAGAATAAACTTGAGCTGAAGATTGGCGCGCAGGACATCTCCCGATTTCCCCAGGGAGAACATACCGGTGAGGTGAACGGATCTCAATTAAAAGAGTTAGTTGCGTATGTCTTAATTGGCCATTCTGAGAGAAGAGCCTTTGAAGACGAGAGCATAATTGAGGAAAAAGTAAGAATTGCGATAGATTACGGACTAATTCCAATCCTTTGTGTTCAAAGTGAGAATAATAAATTGTATCCTGGAATTTCTATTGTTGCTTACGAACCGACATTTGCAATAGGAACAGGTACGCCAGATACTCCGGAGGATGCGGATAAAATTGCAAATGAAATAAAAACAAAAATGCCGGTCAAAGTTTTGTATGGGGGAAGCGTTACAGGAGAAAATGTTAAAAGCTTTACTGGAGCCCAAAATATAGATGGAGTCTTGGTTGGTGGAGCTTCACTTTCAGCCGATGAATTTTCGAAAATATTGGAGAACTCATAAAAAAGGAATCCTCGGTTTACTAATTGTCGCAGTTTTAATTGTCTGGCTGGGATTTATAAAAACTGGGCTTTTCCCTTTTTTGTTTCAGCTCACATTTAATAGAGATATTAGTCTTAGGCACTCGGATGATCGTATCAATATTCTTCTTTTAGGAATTGGCGGACAAGGGCATGACGGGCCAAACTTAACAGACACCATAATTTTTGCAAGTATAGATCCAGGGAAAAATAAAGTTACTTTGGTTTCAATTCCGAGAGATTTGTGGGTTCCTGACTTAAATGACAAAGTTAACACTGCTTATTCTTTTGGTGAGTCTAAGCGTGCGGGATCCGGTCTTCTTCTTGCAAAAAGCGCCATATCAAAGATATTCAATCAACCCGTAGATTATGCGGTACGACTTAACTTTGAAGGTTTTGTTGAGGCGGTGGATTTAGTTGGAGGCCTTGATATAAATGTTGACCGGACATTTAATGACCACGAATACCCTATAGATGGAAAAGAGAATGATTTGTGTGGCAATAAAGAAGAAGATCTCCCAAAACTAGCTACTGCTTCATCTCAATTGGAAGCTTTTCCATGCCGATACATGACTATACATTTTGATAAAGGTCCAGCGCATCTTGATGGAAAAACAGCTTTGGAATTTGTTAGGTCAAGGCATGCCGAAGGTGATGAAGGAACGGATTTTGCAAGATCCGCTAGACAGGAAAAAATAATCAAGGCCTTCAAAGACAAAGTGTTATCGCCAACTACAATTTTTAATCCGTTTAGAATAGTAAGTTTATACAGTACTTTGAAAGCCAATATAGATACGGATATAGCACCGACTGAAATGGATGATTTTGTGAGACTTGCGCAGAGTTTAAAGGAAGCTAAAATCCAAAGTGCGGTACTTGATTACGGAGACGATATAAGAGGAATACCGGGACTTCTTTCTAACCCTCCAATAAGTTCCGACTATAATTTTGGTTGGGTGTTAATTCCAAGAACAGGAAATGGTAATTTTAGTGAAATCCAACAGTATATAAACTGCGAAATTGAAAGCGGGAACTGTCCAATATCAAAAGTGCCCAAAATTAATTCCAAGTAGTGAATAAGAATTTCTGGATTTTTTTTATTCTTGTTTTTTTAATTAGGATTTTTCTATTCAATTTTCCAAGTTTTCATATAGATATGAATACTTGGGAAGCCTGGGCATACAGATTGGTTAACGGGGGATTCCCCAATTTTTATTCCAAGGAATTCTATTCGGAATATTTTCCAGGATATCTATATTTTCTTTGGGTATTGGGAAACATTTACCATATAATTTTTTCTAAACTATCTTTTTCGAGTTTTCAGTTCGAGGTTTTAATAAAGTCTGTAACTACGGTTTTTGACCTGGGAACTTCGTATCTTATTTATAAAATCGTATTATCAATAAAACCAAAATTTGCCCCTATTGCTGCACTTATTTATTTCGTAAATCCTGCTGTTATTTTTAATTCTTCCGTTTGGGGGCAAATAGACGGCATATATACTTTCTTTATTGTTTTATCCTCTTATTTTCTGATCGGAAAAAACAAAATATTCACTTCCACATTGCTTTCTTCGATCGCTTTTTTAATAAAGCCCCAAGCAATATTTTTACTTCCAATTTCCTTTTTTACTACACTCAAAAATCAGAGACTCATCAGCACTTTCTCGTCCGTTATTATTTTCACCTTTCTTACATTTATTCTTTCCTTTCCTTTCTTTCCATCTAACCCTGTCACGGGATTTATAGGTATGGCGCAAAGGTCAGCCGATCTTTACCCATATACTTCTCTTTTCGCCTTTAACTTTTGGAGTATTTTTGGATGGTGGAGGTTAGATTCTCAGAGCTTTATCTTTTCCTTTAAAACGTGGGGCATTATCTTTTATTCGTTGTCGCTTATTGCAATCATTATTCCTAATCTTTTAAAAAAAGTAAAAAGAATAAAACTTGCAACATTTTATTCAATGCTTTTATTATCGTTTTTTTCTTCATTCCTTTTTTTAACTCGAATGCATGAGCGTTATCTTTTTCCCGTTCTTGCGGTCTTTCTAATATATGCAATTTCAAATAAAAGGGCTTTAATTCTTTATTATCTAATTTCGGTAGTTCATTTATTAAACTTGTGGTACGTGTACTATTATTACGATTTTATATACAATAATCCAAGCATAGCGCCAAACGCTTTATACAATTTTATCGACAGCTATCATAGTCTTTTCAGCGTCTTTTTAATTGTGAGTTTTTTTGTAATTTTAGTTCATTATTATTCGCCATATGTTAAAAAAACTGCTTAACCTCCTCCCCGAAACTTTGGTCTTTCTCTTTGCTCTCTTAACGAGATTATTAAACCTAGGGTATCCTAAAAATCAAATGTTCGACGAGGTTTATCATGCATTCACAGCTCAGCAAATGTTCAAAGGAAATCCTGCTGCATGGGAATGGTGGAATCCTTCCCCTCCGGGTTTTGCTTATGAGTGGACGCACCCGCCCCTTGCAAAAGAATTCATGGTTTTGGGAATGTACATATTTGGAGATAACTCTTTTGGTTGGAGATTTTTTTCAGCACTGTTGGGATTTGGTTCAATAGTTTTAATTTATTTAATAAGTCTCCACTTATCCAGGAAAAGGGAAGTCGCAATTATTGCGGCATTTGTTGCATCGATGGATGGTCTGCTTTTGGTTATGTCACGAATTGCTATGAATGATAGTTACTTTTTGTTCTTTTTGCTTTTGACAATTTATATGTTTCTTAAGGATAAGAAAATTCTGATGGGAATATTTTTAGGGCTTTCCATCGCCTCCAAGTGGACAGCGATTTTTGCAATATTTCCTCTTTTGATTTTATTTATCCTAAAAGAAAAAAAGATTTATGAAAGGCTAAAATTTTTATTTTTCCTATTGATAATTCCAGCCAGTATTTATTTAGGGAGTTATATTCCATTCTTCCTGGGTCATCACGCTCCTCCGCAAACTAATTATTCTAATTTACAGACCTTTGTTGAGCTCCAAAAGCAAATGTGGTGGTACCATACAAATCTTCGAGCAACGCATCCCTACCAATCGACTCCAATCCAGTGGATATTTAATATTAGACCTGTTTGGCTGTTTGTTGATTATAAGCAAAACTTGCGATCTGACGATCTAAAGCAAAACTTAGTTTCGAACATTTATACTTTAGATAATCCTTTAATACCGATTCTGGGAATTATATCGATAATTTTTTTATTTTATAAACTAAATTATAAAATTAATTACTCCTACCTCTCGGTCGTTTTATTTTATTTGAGCTTTTTTATTTTTTGGATTTTCTCTCCGAGAATCATGTTTAATTATCACTATCTGGCCTCTACGGCTTTCTTATCCGTAGCAATTGCCATTTTTCTTTCGGAGATTAAGAAAATTTACGGCAAAGCTCCAGTAGTTGTCTGCCTTTTACTTATGGGCATTTTATTCGCCTACTTCTATCCGCTTTGGGTTGGAACTTCTATAACTCCCGCTAATCTAAATTCTCATTTTTGGTTAACTTCGTGGAAGTGATTCTTGCGATCTACAGCCTGAATTAGAGGACTAACTTACTAATTATAAGGAAAATTAAACCCGCAGCAACAGTCGCAATACCTAAGAACCCAGTTGAAACTTCGGAACTTCCAGTTGGAAGGAGAGTCGGCATCGGTGTCGGGGTAGGTGTAGGAATTAGTGTTGGTAAGGAAATAGGAGTCGCTGATGCCGAAGCCGAAGGAAGAGGGGTAGGAGTTGGACTCAAGCTAGGAGCCGGCGTTGCTGTTGGAGTAGGAGTTGGAGATGCTGCTTGGGCCGTCTGAACAATCGTAAAAGTTTGTGTAATCGTTCTTACAATTCCGGAAGAATCTATAGAAGTTATGGTTATAGTATGCTGCCCGGGCTGTAGGGGGGTCGAAGGGATAAAACTCCAATTACCACTGGCGTCTGAAGTTACTTGAGTTTGGATTGTCTGACTTGAATTAATTGTTATCGTTACTTTATTGTTTGGCAAAGCTGTACCCGAGAATAAGGGTTTAGTGTCGTTAATATTTTGATTTGCAGACGGCGTGATTATTTTAGGACTTTGCGTTTTTCCGACGGATACGGTTGGAAATTTCCCAAAAGTTGCGGACGATGAGGCAACTCCTTCTCCATTTGAAAAATCATAATTTTGCCCGACTATGACGATTGGAACCGAGTTTACGTTTTTACTAAAAAGCACAACGTTAGATGTGCCTGTGTCCGTAACTATCAGAAGCTTAACTTGCGAATTGTTTTGTAAGTCGAAACTATCGGAGAAATCTGATTTCCTTAACCCCTCAAGCGATATGGTATAGCTCCCATCAGGTTTTATATCGGAAGATAAAGTCTGTGCGCCTTGAGAAGTTGCGAAGACAACCCCCTCTTTAGGTATTTGTCCATCCGGGGTAACAGCTTTTCCGACAATAAATCCTGCGCCCTTTTTTGTAACAAGCTCTGGTCCGGTTGTCACCTCGTAAGGGACACCGCTATTAAGGTAATTGTCTTGTCCGCTGGTTATTGAAAAAAAGTATTTGGTTCCCGGTGACAAATTTTGGACGGTAAAACTGTGTATCTTATGTTCCTTAACTTTCCCCTGATCTTTGCTGTCGGTTACTACCTGTCCAAGAGTATTGTCCTTTCCTAAGTTTAGGGTGCCTAATATGTAAGAGTCAGTTGCATAAGAGACGCTAAATCCAGTATCGGATACATTGGATATTCTTACCTGTGAAGGTACAGAGGTTGGGCTGGCATTTCCTGTAAAAAAAGTAGGTTTCCCAATAAGGAGCGTAGTCGCTCCTATTGCGATAGTTATTACCAATAAACCCAGAAGTGTTGGAATCCTTTTGCTCCAAAAATTATTCTTCATGAAATTAATTCTCTTTTCATTGTTTTTGCGCCGATGAGCTAACCGATGGTTGCGGCGAAATCTGATACAGTGGTGTTATTTGATCCCTTTTTTTAATATCAGAAATGATTTTTTGGTTAAAATCAGGAGGAATCGGGATAATTTGGATATCAAGATTCTCCGAAATAGTTGACGTAACAGAATCATGGTAAACGCTAAATATTATATAGACTAAAACCAAAACGAAAAATGGAATGACTAAAAAAAGTATATCTTTTTGTTTCATGGCATAAAAAACGCTTTCCCTTTTAGGGTTAGAACCAGCGAATTTCCAACTGAACTTTTCGTTAGAGATAATATATCAAGAGTTACGATTCTTTGCATATTAGATAATGATGTAAGGAATCGATTTATGTCGTTGTAAGAAGATCCTTCAGCTGTTAAGGAAAACGAGTATGATGAATATTTTTGGGTAGCAATCTTAGGAATTTCTACTTCGAATGTTTGAAAATTTTCAAGGGTTATCCCGGAACTTGCTCCAACCGCCTGGACTTGAGCAGCCAAAAGCGGGATCTCGGGCGCAGTCGGAAGGGTAGAAAATATGATTGGAAGGTCGTTTTTTAAACCTGCGTATTTTTGCTGAAGCGCTGTAAGGTTTGTTATTTTTTGTTGCAGCTTTTGGTCCACGAACTGATTATCTTCTAATTCCTTTCTAAGCCCTGCTATCGTTGAAAGAGTTGGGCTTATGGCAAAAATTCCAAAAAAAGATAAAGCGATCAGCGTTAAAACCAAGGTTGTGAATTTCTGTAATCGCTCCTCCTTTATATTAGGAAGAAGTTGAAAATACTTGTTTTTCGCGATATTTTTGAAAAAATTACTTGGGTGCATATGTTTGTTGTTTGAGAATTGCAGTTATGCTAACCGTAATGGTTGCCGACGCGGGATGATTCTCAATTTTGTCAACGATTACATTTGTTATTTTAGAGTAAGTTCTTAGAGACTTAACAAAATCTGATAGAGAAGATACTAGCCCGGTTGAGATATTTAATTTTATTCTATCTTCTTGGAGACTTATGGTGTTAAAGGTAAAATCCGCAGGAGCAAATTTAACCATATCGTTTAAAATTTTCACCTCGTCACGGCTTTGCTGGGAGAAAGAATCTGCCAGGGAAAGCCTGGCTTGTAAATTTCTATAAATTTCTTCACTGGGTTTTAAATAAGTTACAACCGCTTGTTCTTGCTTTATTTTTGAGTGTATGTCTATTAGTTGGCGATCAAGGGAGAATCTGTACAAAAATGCCGACAAAGCTATGACTTCGGTCGATATCACAACAACTCTTCCGATTGTAAGCGCCCAATTTACGAATCTATCTATAAAACTTATATTGGGACCCAATAAATTCACAGAGGGGGAAGCCATGAATTTAGTCTAGAGGTTTTGATCCAAAAAATCTACTTTTTCTTGGCTTTTTTTACCGGGGATTTTGCGCTGGTTTTGGTCTTGACCGCTGATTTTATGAGTTTGGATAAACTGGACTTTAATCTGGCTGCTTTATTTTTGTGGAGAATGCGTCTTTTTGCCATTTTATCTATTGTTCTAAAAGCCTCCGAAACGTTTTTTGGCGTTGGGGTTTTCCTGGCTTTAGCTATAGAGTTTTTCAGGAGATTCCTGAAACCGTCGTTCTGTTTTTCCCGTTTTATGTCTTGTCTCAGCTTTTTTTTTGCGCTTTTGATAACTGGCATGTGCGCATTTTAGCATGGTATACTGTAAAAGACAATCATGGGCAATATCTTCAAACGGGGATTTTCAATCCTCCTTCAAAGACAAAATAATATTCTTTCTGCGGCAGTTGTAATTGCAATAACCATCGTGATTTCCCAAATTCTGGGCTTGGTTAGGCAAAGGCTTTTAGTAAGTATATTTGGCGCTTCGGATACCTTGGGAGTTTATCTTGCCTCATCGAGGCTTCCTGATCTTCTCTTTCAAATAATAATAGCTGGGGCCCTTTCATCGGCGTTTATCCCAATTTTCTCTGAGTATTTAGGCAAAGAAAAGTATGAAGACGCAAATAAGCTCGGGTCTTCTCTCTTAATCTTAGGTCTTGGCGCTTTCTCGATAATTGGAGTTTTACTTTTTATTTTTTCAAAGGAGCTTTCTTCTCTGGTAGCTCCGGGATTTTCTAAAGAACAGATTGCCCTTATGGCAAGCTTAACCAGAATAATAATAGCCGGAGAGCTCCTATTTATCGTTGGAAGTTTTTTCTCCGCAGTTCTCCAATCTTACAGCCATTTTTTTATTCCGGGAATAGCCTCTGCCTTATATAACTTAGGAATTATTTTGGGAATAAAACTTTTATCCCCGGTTGTTGGTGTTTACTCAGCTGCTTATGGAGTGGTTTTAGGAGCCCTAATCTTTGTTTTGGTTCAGCTTCCTCTAGTTAAAAGAGTAGGTTTTTCATTTATTCCTAAAGCCTCAATTAAGAATAAGGGTGTAATGGAGGTCTTCAAGCTCATGGGCCCCCGAACTCTATCCTTAGGGGTTTTTCAGTTGGGGAGCGTTTTAATAGTTACTCTTATTTCTTTCCTTCCTTCTCCCGGAAGAAGTTATGTAATTTTTGACTATGCACAAACCCTGGCGTTTGCTCCGGTTGCCCTTTTTGGACAGGCTATTGCTCAGGCTGCTTTTCCAATTCTAGCCAAAGAAAAAGATAAATTGGAGCATTTTAGAGAGACTTTTATAACAAGCATGAGTCAGCTGTTGTACGTTATCCTTCCTGTATCTGCGCTCTTTTTAGTCCTAAGAATTCCAATCGTAAGGCTTGTTTTTGGTGCTTCGCAATTCGACTGGCAGGCGACCGTTTTAACTGGAAGAACTCTTGCTTTCTTTAGTATTTCAATTTTTGCTCAAGCCTTAAGTTATTTGATTTCGAGAGGATTTTACGCGTTACATGATACAAAAACTCCCCTTGTAATCGGCACGATCACAACAGCATTTATGTTAATAATGGGGGCAATTTTTATCTTCACGAGAAAATTAGGAGTCGAAAGCATAGCGTTGTCTTATTCGATAGCAAGCATTATAAATATCGTTGTTCTCTTCGTACTTCTTAATAAAAGAACCGGCGGGTTTGATATGCAAAACATATTATTTTCCTTCGGGAAAATTTTTGTAGCTACCATATTTACCGGAATCGCGCTTTACGTTCCCATTAAAATTTTAGACCAGCTTATTGTTGATACAACCAAAACATTAGGTCTTCTGATACTTACAGGTATTTCTTCTTTTGCCGGTCTTTCTTTCTATCTTTTTTTAACTTGGCTTTTTAATGTAAAAGAAGCGTACCTATTTTTACTTCTTTTCAAAAAAGTTGGAGATTGGAGGCAAGTCCTTAAGAAATCGGACGAAGTAATCGATGGAACCAGATTCAACCCCTAAAAAAAATATCCGCAACTTTGCAATTGTTGCCCATATTGATCACGGAAAATCAACGTTAGCCGATAGATTGCTCGAAATTACGGGAACTGTTCAAAGGGGAGAGCATGAAGAACAGCTTTTGGATAAAAACCCCATAAGCCGTGAGCGGGGGATCACCATAAAACTTGCCCCTGTTAGAATGCAATATGGTTCGTACACCCTGAATTTAATTGACACCCCAGGCCACATAGATTTTTCCTACGAAGTTTCAAGAACCCTTGCATGTTGTGAAGGAGTCGTGCTTTTAGTTGATGCTACCCAAGGAGTTCAAGCCCAGACAGTCGCGCATTTTAGAGACGCTCAAAAACAAAATCTTCCTATAATTCCCGTTGTGAACAAAATCGATATGGACATCGCAAGACCCGAGGAAACAAAAAATCAAATGGTGGATTTGTTTGGATTTAGTGAGGAAGAAATTATTTTTGTTTCGGCAAAAACCGGTCAGAATGTAGACAAATTGCTTGAGGCAATCGTTTTGAAAATTCCCCCACCTTCTTCTCTGGAGTCAAGTTTTAGAGCCCTAATTTTCGATGCGGTATACGACGATCATAGAGGAGTTATATCTTTTGTAAGAGTTTTTGATGGAGAAGTAAAAAAACACGATAGAATTGAGTTTTTCCGAAGCGACGCAAAATCCATAGTTTCTGATGTTGGAATTTTCTCTCCGGATTTGATATCAAAACAGAATTTATCCGCAGGAGAAATAGGTTACGTTGTAACCGGGATAAAGGATATTAGAAAAGCTAGGGTTGGAGATACGATAAAACTCCAGAATTCAAATTCGAAAGAGTTGCCCGGTTATAAAACTCCAATTCCGATGGTTTTCTTTGGTGTTTATCCCAAAAATACCAGTGACTTCGGAAAATTAAAAGAGGCCTTATCAAAGCTTTCCTTAAACGATGCTTCCCTGACAATAGACAATGAATACTCGTCGTTTTTAGGCAGCGGGTTTAGGGTTGGATTCTTAGGTCTTTTGCATGCGGAGATAGTTAAAGAAAGATTAAAGAAAGAAGAAGGGATAGAGCCGCTTCTTACAAGACCCCAAGTTCTATACAAAAAAGAAAATGAAAAAACACTGGAGCCTTATATGACTCTTACTATTTATGTTCCTAAAAATTATGTAGGAGGAATAATGAATTTATGTGAGAAAAAAAGAGGGAATCTCAAAGACATGGTTTATGTTCAGCCCACGCAATCTAGGGATCAACAAAAGGAAATAGCGATTCTTACTTACGAAATGCCTTACTCGATGCTTCTTTCGGGGATTGCGGATAATATTAAAAGCGTCTCTTCGGGTTTTGCAACCATAGACTATGAGATCGCCGACTACAGAGAGGCCAATTTGGCTACGATGAATATTTTGGTCAATGATAATCTTATCGATGTCCTTTCTGAAACCGTATATAAGGATGAAGTTTCCTATCTTGCACGCGAGAAAACCGACAAGCTCAAAGAGCTACTTCCCAGGAAACAGTTTAGGCAGATAATCCAAGCTAAGGTTGAAGGAAATATTATTGCAAGATCGGAGATTCCTCCCTTTCGAAAAGACGTGTTGGCAAAAATGAGTGGTGGAGACAGGACCAGAAAAGATAAACTTTTAGAAAAACAAAAAAGAGGCAAATCCAAGCTTATACAGGGATCAAGAATTGAAATTCCTCAGAAAGCTCTTTATTCGCTCCTTTCAGACTAAAGGGCAAAAAGCAGAATTACCCCAACAATTGTTGATACAACCCCCAACGCGCCAACCGAAAATATTGTGTTTCCGGGCCCGGTTGGAGCTAGGGTTGGAATCGGAGTAGGGGTTGCAATTGGTATTGGTGTGGCAATAGGGGTCGCCGAGGCGCTTGCTGATGGGCTTGGGACAGTTGCAACCTGGCAAGTTGATGATCCGTTAGGGCACGGAGTCGCACTAACTCCACCCGAAGATCCTGAAGCTGAGCTAACTGTTATTGTCTGGGTACATGAAGTACTGCTGCTCACTCCCCCGGAATTATCCGTAAGGGTCGCCGAAGCTTTAAAAGTTCCTGAGTTCTGGTAAGTGTGGGATGTAGGAAGATTCACCGATTTTGTTCCAATTCCTCCACCTGTTGTTACATCTTGTACTTGTCCGTCTCCCCAAGTAAATGTAACCTTGCTTATTGTTCCATCCGAATCAGAACCAGTTGCTGTAAAAGTCAGAGCATAGGGTGCTGTACCGGTTGCAGATCTATCCAAAGATAGAGTTGTACAAACTGGAATTTGATTTCCTGAGGTCCCTCCGGTTACGGGTGCTGAGCCCGGAGGAGAGGGTGATACGCCGGAACCTTGTGCAATTGTTACAGTACCTGGAGTCGAGGATGACAAGACGTTTTCATTGAATTGATCGGTTGATGCAATTGAAAGGACCTGCGTGTCGGGTCCAAATGCGACTTGAGTCGGCGTCGTGGTTACGTCCAAAGCTTTAAGGGTAAGGGTTGCGACTTTCGTCGTAGTGCTGACTATATTTTGCGGGTTACTGCCTACGGAAAGAGTCATAGAAATACTGTTCGGCGTGAAGGTCGGACCTTGCAATGTTGTCGGAAAAGAAGAAGTGGGGACAAGAGTAGCTGATGTCGTAGCCAACTTGGTTGGGTCATATGTAATTGTGAGTTTTACAAAAGATATTTGGTTTGTTCCGGGATTCATCATAACGTCGAAACTTACATTTTGCCCGACGGTGGTTGATGCGGCTGGAGATTTTGTGGTCGAGTCTACAAGGGAAAGGGTAGTTGCGGGAGTTGCGCCTACCTTAAGTTTCTGTTGCTGTTGGACAAGATATACCGTCAGTGGAATGACGACCATTAAAACTACGACAAACCCAAGGAGAAGTAATCTTTTCCCCGATAAGGCCATAAATCCATGGTATAGAATCAAAAAGCGGGTGTCAAATTAGATTAATACCCCTTGACAAGATTATTCGAATTTTGATATAAATTCTAGCAGTCACTTTAAGAGAGTGATATTTTTTCGATCAATATATGGCAGGAAAAATCCAATCAGACATTAAACCTCTATTTGATAACGTCCTTATAAAGCCTGTAGAGGCTCAAGAAAAGACGGCTTCCGGAATAATTTTGCCCGATATGGCAAAAGAAAAACCCCAAATGGGGCTCGTTATGGCAACAGGCCCCGGATCACACGACAAAGATGGAAAACTGGTTCCGATGACCGTTAAAGTAGGACAGAAAGTTATGTACAAAAAATGGGGCGGAAATGAAGTTAAGGTTGGAAGCGAAGAATGGACAATCGTTGAACAAAAAGACATTTTGGCGGTTCTAAACTGACATGGCAAAACAAATAAAATACAGTAAAGACGCAAGACAACAACTGATAGCAGGTGTAAACAAACTCGCCGATGCAGTTGTCACAACCCTGGGTCCTAAGGGTCGAAACGTTGCGATAGATCGAAAATGGGGAGCTCCAAATGTAGTTCACGACGGAGTTACAGTGGCAAAAGAGGTAGAACTTCCAGACCCATTTGAGAATATGGGAGCACAGCTCGTTAAGGAAGCTGCTTCGAAAACAAATGACGTTGCCGGTGATGGAACAACTACAGCAACACTCCTTGCCCAAACTATAATTAACAGAGGTGTTGCCTTGGTTGATGCCGGAGCAAACCCGATGGTTATAAAATCCGGAATTGAAGAGGCAGTCGCTTCCGTTATAGAGGAAATCAAAAAAATTGCTGTTAAAATTCAGCCAGGTGATATCGCTAAGGTTGCGACCATTTCGGCTCAAGACGAAAAAATAGGGAACCTGATTGCCCAAGCTCTTCAGAAAGTTGGGAAAGACGGAGTTGTAACAGTCGAAGAAGGAAAGGGAGTCGAGCTATCAATTGATTACAAAGAAGGAATGGAATTCGATAAAGGATACGCATCTGCTTATTTTGTGACGAACCCCGATAAAATGGAAGCAGAGGTAGAAGACCCGTATATTTTAATAACCGATAAAAAAGTTTCCAGTATCCAAGAATTTGTTCCGTTTATAGAAAATTTGGTCAAGGTATCAAAAAATTTAGTTATTATTGCAGACGAGATAGAAGGAGAAGCTCTGGCATTATTGGTAGTAAATAAATTAAAAGGTACGCTTAACTCCTTAGCAATTAAAGCTCCGGGATTTGGGGACAGACGAAAAGAAATGCTTGAGGATATAGCAATTCTAACCGGCGGGACAGTTATATCGGAAGATACGGGAAGAAAATTTGAATCAGTTACTATAGAGGACTGCGGAAGAGCAGATAAGGTTTGGGCGGATAAAGAAAACTCGAGAATAATTGGCGGACGAGGTTCAAAAGCCGCAATAGCCGGCCGGGTAGCACAAATTAAAAAGGCAATAGAAAATTCAACTTCGGATTTCGACAAAGAGAAGCTTCAAGAAAGATTAGCAAAGCTATCAGGCGGGGTTGCTGTAATCAACGTCGGCGCTGCTACCGAAATCGAAATGAAAGATAAAAAAGAAAGAGTTAACGACGCAGTCGCAGCAACCAAAGCTGCTTTGGAAGAAGGAATTGTTCCAGGAGGAGGAGTTACGCTCCTTAAATCAAGAAAAATCCTATTAAAGCTCATGGCAAGGGAAACTTTGGACGATAAAAAAGCCGGAATGGAAATTCTTTACGAATCACTCGCAGAGCCAGTTAAGATGATCGCGAAAAATGCCGGAGAAAACGAAAATCTGGTTCTTAAAAAAATTGAAGATTCACAAGAGGTGGATTATGGTTACGACGTTATGAGTTCGACATATAAGTCAATGGTAAAAGCCGGAATCGTTGATCCTGCAAAAGTAACAAGATCTGCTGTTCAAAATGCTGCAAGTGTTGGAATGATGGTTCTTACAACCGAAGCGTTGATAACAGATATTCCGGAAAAGAAAGACCCAACTTCCGGAATGCCGCCGGGTGGCATGGACTACTGATCCCTCTTTTGCTATCATAACTTCTCCATGAATAAACCTTTGGCCATTTTAATAGCGTCATTGGTAGCTATCGCAGCTTTCTCTCTGACTGTTTTTATTTTCGGCAAAAATTTAGGAAAGGGAGCCCTACAGGTTACATCAGACCCGGCGAGTAAAGTTTATCTTGACGGGAAACTAATCGGGCAAACTCCACTTTGTAAATGCGAATTATCCCAGATGCTTTCTTCGGGAGAATATTCCATTAAGCTTATTCCAACGGAGGGAAATTCTAATCCTTTCGAAACAAAGCTTAAAATTGAACCCAAAGTCCTTACGGTTGTCGATGGAACTTTTAGCGACGATGGACCGTCCGCTAGCGTAATAACCCTGTCAAAATTATCCGATAAAAATGATGCAGAGGTCCAGGTTTCTTCTTTTCCTGCCGACGCCCAAGTTTTTCTAGACAGCGGACAGGTTGGACAAAGCCCAATTCTTCAAAAGAACGTTACCGAGTCTGATCACGAAATAAAACTTATTAAAAAGGGCTACAAGGATAAAATTGTTAGGATACGAACGGTCAAGGGATACAAACTGGAAACTCTGGTTTTCTTAGGAATAAATCCACAAGATATTACAAATATTTCTTCTCCCTCCGCTTCGATTTCAGTTCAAAAGGTTTTAATACTGGATACGCCGACCGGGTTTTTGAGAGTTAGAAGCGATCCCTCACTGGGCGGTTCGCAAGTAGGACAAGTCCTCCCTGGAGGAAAATATGATTTGCTTAACGAGCAGACCGGTTGGTTTAAAATAAAAGTGAGCGATCAAATCCAGGGTTGGATAAGCTCTCAATACGCCGAAAAACTTTAGGGGCCGATAACGTAGACTATTGTCAAAACGGAAATAATCCAAAGTAAAACCGCAAAAAGAAGAGGCCTATCGGACAACAGGACTCTTTCCGGACTTTCTCCTTCATGTTTTTCATAAATATCCTGAAGATATCTCATAAGTCCGTAAACCACGGGAAGAATAGTAATCATTAACCATTTCCTTTGCAGAAAAGTTGGTAAAAATTCGGGAAGAAGAACCCCTAGAGAAATATTAAATCCCTTTGGATTTTCCAAAAAAGTGAAAAGGGAGTAGCTAATAAAAGTGGATGTAGCAAAAATCGAAAGATAAACATCCAAAAGTCTTTCGCTATAATGCGACAAAGACTTTCTGGTCGCTGCGATGCTTGCCCCTTGAATTCTTGAAACCAAAGTTAACTCGGATCTTCTTTTCCCGATTGCCAGGAAAAGTGAAATTGAAATTGTCGTTAGAAGAAGCCAAACTGAAAGATGAATACCGCTTGCAAATTCTCCCGCCAAAACTCTTATTATGTATCCCGATGCAATTGCCAATATGTCAATGACCGCAACGCTTTTAAGAAAACTCGAGTACAGAAACTGGATAAAAAGATAAACCAGAAGTACTAAAAAGAAGGCGGGGGTTACCAAACTTCCCAAAAATATAGATACTGCGGCAAGAATCGTGGCCATAGAAATTCCAACATAAAGCGGAATATCTCTGTGAGCAAGAGGCCTAAATTTTTTGAACGGGTGTAGCCTATCTTTCTTTAGATCGAAAAGGTCATTTATTATATACGTTGCGGAAGATAGGAGACAGAAGACTATAAATCCCAGGAAAACTTTATTAAAAGCCTGGGAGTTAAAAAGCTGCCCTGCAAAAACTATTGAGGCAAATATGGAAAAATTTTTAATCCATTGCCTGGGCCTAAGTAGTCTTAAAATGTCATACAGATGTTTTGCCATTTTCTCGATTGATTAAGAATTGCAGGAATAATATTCCTCCAAAAACCAATATTAAAAGCATTATAATTGCAAACGCTTTACCCTTGCTCGATAGTATAAGAGCAAGCGAGCCCAATATAGCAGAAAAAATCCAGTAAGACAACGCAATATAACGTTGTGAAAGTCCCATACTTAAAAGCAAATGATGCAGGTGTCTTTTGTCGTGCCAAAAAGGCGAATGGCCGGACATAAGTCGTCTTAAAACTACAAAAATTCCATCCATCATTGGGACTCCCATGACAAGAATGGCAGTTGCCAATTTTGCCGAAGAAAGAATGGAGACGACAGCAAGGAGAAGATAAATGGATGTAGCGCTATATCCCGGAAAAATTCTTGCCGGATAAAAATTAAATAGAAGAAATCCCAGTGTGGAACCTGCGATTATGAAACTAAGCTTGGCGGCGATTAGGCTTTGGGGGTCAACAATAGGAAATCTAAGACTCAAAAGTCCTATGACGACGCTTGAAATTGCTACTATTCCGGGCATCTGCCCGTCAACACCCTTGCTCCAATTTAACATGTTCATGACCCAAACTATCCAGACTAAAACGATGATATAAGAAATATAGTTTGAAATAGAAGGAAGTAATGGAAGTTTTAACGAACTAAAAAAAAGAATCCCTCCTAAAGGATTTGTTATGAAAGGAATATTTACCCCAGCTATGATTATCAAAACTGCGCAGACGATATTTACGAAGAATCTAATATACGGGGAGATATCATATTTATCATCAAGAAGGCCGATTGCAAGTGAAATAAAACTTGCAAGGAAAATAAGAATTGTTAGTTTGGAAATCGGTAGAAAAACTAAGCTTGCAACTAAAACCCCGACAAAAATTGGCAGACCTCCTCCTCTTGGAATTGGCTTATTGTGGATTATTCCGGGATGTTTTCTCTTAGGGTCATCCATGAGGTTAAATTTTTTAATGAGTTTGATTGCAAGAGGCGTAGCAATAACCGTAATGACAAAGGAAATAATAAGTGGAAGCAAAATTGTTAGATCAAAAAACATGTCTAAATTACGGTGTGAATGGTCCTAATAATAAAGATTAAAACTAAAACAGATACCAGAAAACTTGTTATAGAAAAAAGCCTTGCTATCAGAGGATTCTTTCTATAAAGATAGGATGCGAAAAATATATTTGCTGCAAAAATTATTAAGGATAAAACAGATGGTAAAAAAATAAATATTGTTGGAGCGATTCTTTGCTCTCCCCATGGCATTTGATTGAAGAGCGGCGTAAATGGGGGTAGCTTCCCAAAAAATAGAATAATTATTAAAACACCAAGAAGGTTTACCGCTAAAATGATTTGCGCGATTTGATAGATGATTCTATCAGACTTAAGATTACTAAAAAGTTCTTTCATAGATAATTGCGTCATTAATTATTATTTTTTTTGAATAGTTAGATAGGGAGAAAGGGAAAAAATTCATATACGGCATTACTATAATTATTTTAGGTTTATGTAGGTTTATATCTCTTTCAGTTTCGGAGATTCCATTTGGGGATCCCGTAATATGATATGCCACGGTGTATCTTCCAGGAGGAAGTTTATTAGTCAACTTATAAAGTTGTGCATTGTTTCCCCAAGTAAAAATATAATCTTGGGGCTTTGAATGGGTATTAACATACATCGCAAGCTCATAATCGACCGGTGTCGATCGATCAAAAAATCCCTGATATTCAGAAACGCTTTTTTCTCCCATCACAAAAGATAGAAAATTTTCGTAATACGGGAATACCTTTGTATAAAAAGTGAAGTTTTTCAAAATGATAATTAAAGACACAAGAAGAATAGCTAAAAGAAAAATTCTATATTTTAATGACTCTAAAATTATTCCAATTAAAAGCGCGAAGGAAGGAATAAGAACAAGTAGATAGTGTGTGTAGGGTCTTTGGGAGAAGAAAGCGTTAAAAAGAGAAAAAGAAAACCAAAGTAAAACTAGGGTTGCCCCCATTCCTAGAATTCCTCTTTTCCTGAAAATGTAATAAATGAAAGCCAAGAGAATACTAAGTTTTAATATCAAGAAGCCTTGGGGAATTAGCAATTTGTTTCCATATCCCACATAGCCAATATTCGATAAGAACGTTGCTTTCAAAAATTGCGAAATAGCGCCGTTTAGAAGAAAAAATATTGCTGTTAGAAATGGCAGTATTATAAATCCACCAATAAAATAAATAATTTTCTTTACTTCAAAAGCAAGATACCGTCTATTTTTTAAATGTTCAATTATCCTTCCGTCTATGAAAAGGATAAAAAGTGAAAAAGCCGCAAAATCAAAAACTGCGACTATCTTAAACAGGAATGCTATTCCAAGAAGTAGACCTGATGAGAAAATTAAAAGAAGGTCTTTATTTTGAGACCTCTGTGAAATAGAACCTGTGATATGGGTTAGGATAAGAGCGGCCGATATGATGGGCAGAAGCATAAAATTCTCGGCGTTTGCAATGTTTCCCTCCAGAAGCGGAATAGAAAAAAGAAGAGCGAAAACCGAGGTTGTGATAATCGCAGTTTTGCTTCTATTAAATATTCTTTTACAGAGGTGAAAGAAAAGGATAACGGATATTACACCAAAAATTAAAGAAACCAACCGGACAAGAAATTGGTCTGAGTTAAAAATGGAATAAAGCGTATATAAAAGAGGAGGTTTGTTGTCCCAGATATCTCTATATAAAAGCCTGCCGTTTCTAATAGCAAGTCCTAAGGTTTGATATACTCCTTCGTCGCCGTACCAATAAGGTTCGAAAAGAGACGGTAATCGAAAGAGAAAAAAAATTGTTGAAGTTACAAGGAGAAACCAAAAACTTTTGTTTTTCTCAAGTTTCCCCAAAAGCATCATACTTTTTCTGTCACTTTGTATTCTATTCTTTTTCCAAGCATTAGGGTAGTATGCGAGAGAATGGCAGGCAGCGTAGAAAGGAAAAATCCTACAAACGGCAAAAGTAAGAATTCTAATGGAAATAAAAACTTCCTAACTCTCGAGTGGCTGAGTTTCGGATTATTTTTAAAATCAATTACGATCATCGACATTA
>DASRFS010000055.1:0-10659 GCA_035651435.1 Patescibacteria group bacterium
ATTCTCTTGGATATTTATTCTCAAAACCTGTTAGATTTACCAATTCTAGTTCCTTTTTTGCCTCTTCTCTTGATTTGAAGTTTGAAACACCTTTCATTTTAAGAGGGAACATTACATTATCTATTGCGGTAAGCCATGGGAAGAGTGCGCCTAGCTGAAAAACCATACCGATATTATCGGGTGCTGTTATTTCTCCTGAGGTAGGACTTTCTATTTTTGCTATTAATTTAAGGATTGTTGATTTGCCTCCTCCTGAAGGTCCGACAAAGGAAAATAACTCTCCCTCTTTTATTTCCAAATTAATATTTTCGAGAACTTTTTTACTCGTACCTTTATAAATTTTATATATATTTTTTAGGGTTATTATGCTAATCAAATTTGTACCTTTCTGCGAGCTTTAATAATTTTTGCCATACGAAAAAGTTAAGAACAGTAATGACAACAACCATTGCGATAAGCGTTGCGATGAATATTGAATTTTGGGACTGGGCAAACGAATTGACGAGCAGGCTTCCAAGCCCGAACAAATCATTTGACTTATTCCCGTTTGGAATAAATGCATGAAGAGCTTCAGCAACGATTGAGATATTCCATCCCTGCGCCCATGCGAGGAATGAACCCGTTACGATCGAAGGGAAAACCGAAGGCAGCGTTACAAAAATAATTTTTTTAAACCCTTTTGCTCCAAAAATAAAAGAGGCGTCTTTGATATCCTGCGGAATTGTTTTTATTCCACCGATCACGCTAAAAACAATATTCCAAACCATCGAGGTAAAAAGAATAAAAATTGCAGCACCGTTAAGAGATCCAACTTTTATAAAAGCAAGGACAATGACAGGAAAAAAAGCTAAAACAGGGATGGATTGTATTATATCGGCAATCGGCAGAAAAATTCTTTCAAGTCTTTCAGACTTAGTTATAAATAAGGAAACAGGAACTGCAATTACAAGAGAAAACAAATACGCAAAAGTGAGTCTGAGTATAGTGTTGTAAGCGGCAAGTAAAATTGTTCCCGCCGAGATTTCATTTAGGTTTATTGTTTTTTGGGTAAAAGCAAACTGGATAGAAAAAAGAATAATTAAAACAATTGAGGATAGGACTATTAGCAAAGACGTAAAGTGTCTCTTAAAAGACGTTGGATAACTAAAGCGATAATGGTTGTGATAATGCCTTGTCGCCATTACAAAACTATCTAAAGCGTAACAAAAAAGTTTTAAATTAGCAAAATAAGAGGCTTAATTACGGTTTCAAGAAATGTAAAAGAAAGCTAAGGGCTCGTTTGACTTGTTGCGTATTTTTTATAAACTAGATATATGTTGTCTAACGTCAAGTACATAGCGAGAAAAGTTCCTGAAATAACCGTTTTCTTCTGGATAACTAAAATTTTGACCACAGCCTGGGGAGAGTCGACCTCCGATTATTTAGTCCATCATATAAATCCTGTTACAGCGGTCATCTTGGGGGGAATTTTTTTCGTAACATCTTTGATAGTGCAATTTTGGGTACGTCGATACATAGCGTGGATATATTGGTTAGCGGTTGCGCTGGTAGCATTGTTCGGAACAATGACTGCGGATGTAGTTCATATTGTTCTTGGTGTCCCATACGCAATATCGACTATATTCTTTGCAATCGTTCTTGCAATTGTTTTTGTTGTTTGGTTTAGGTTCGAGAAAACATTATCAATCCATAGCATTAATACACTCCGAAGAGAATTGTTTTATTGGATAACAATTGTGACTACCTTTGCTCTGGGGACAGCTGCGGGTGACATGACTGCAATTACTCTTAATTTAGGATATTTAGCTTCCGGTTTTCTATTTGGCGCGTTATTTGCACTCCCGCTTACAGCTTTTCGAATATTTAGCATCGATGAAGTTCTTGCCTTCTGGGCAGCCTACATTTTTACCAGACCTTTTGGAGCATCTTTTGCTGATTGGTTTGGAAGAACACCTGATTTTGGGGGAATAGGCTTTGGAACCGGGAAAACAAGCGTAGTTTTGGCAACTTTAATTATTCTTTTTGTGGGCTACTTAGCTATAACTCGAAAGGATATTAAGAATTAATTCTTCTGTCTTAAGAATGCGGTAGAGGACAACCAGAGTTAAGGTTTTACGAGGTGCCAGGTTCCATTGACTCCATCTCCCAGTATGTCGCCTGGTTTGGTGTCTTTCTGATAGTAATATAACGGCATTCCTTTATACGTGTATTGCATTGTTCCGTCATTTCTTTTAATAGTTGTAAAATTCGCTGGTAAGGATGAAACAACAGTTGAACCTGGTCCATATGGAGGCCATATTGCTGCACAAGTTCCGTTGCAATTACTTACACCCTGTTGGTCTTTATCAAAGACATAAAGCGTCATTCCTTTTGGGTCTGTTAGGAAATTTCCCTTCGTGGGATCCGTTTTAGTCATTACAATACCGTTTGTAACAGATACTGCTGGAGTGGGAGTAGTTTTTGCAACTGGTGCTGGCGTAGGAGATCCGTTAAATAAAGTTCTTATCTGATGTCTTCCCAGGTAACCTACAACTAATATTAATACCAAGACTGCTCCCCAAATCCAAGTTTTTTGCATATTTAAAATATATCTAATTTATTTATTCTCTGTCAAGAATTAATTTTTTTGTCTTAAGAATGCGGGAATGTCCCATGCGTCGTCTTCGCCTGCTCCGGGAACATCTTCGTCACCTAAGACCGGAACTGGTTCTTTTTGCGGTTGCGGTTGTTGACCAGGCTGCGATTGAACCGGATTTTGTTCAAGCCTGTGGACCCCTTGCGGCATAACAAATTCCTTAAGAGTCTGTCTTGCTTGGTCAAATCCTGTTGCTATAACTGTAATTTTCATTTGATCTCTCATGGACTCGTCTATTGTTGCTCCGAAAATTATGTTTGCATCCGGATCTGCAGCCGCAGCAATAATTTTTGCTGCTTCGTCTACTTCGCTCATTGTAAGATCTGGTCCACCCATAATATTGAACAATACTCCTCTTGCCCCTTCCATTGAAATTTCGAGTAGAGGACTTGCAACCGCTTGACGGGCTGCGGCTTGTGCCCTGTTCTCCCCCACTCCTGTTCCAATTCCCATAAGAGCAGAGCCTGCATTTGTCATAATCGTTCTGACATCGGCAAAATCAACGTTAATAAGTCCCGGAAGAGTAATTAATTCCGAAATCCCCTGAACTCCTTGGGTTAAAACAGAATCCGCTACTTTAAAAGCCTCTAAGAGTGAAAGTTTTCTATCTACTACATCGAGGATTCTTAGGTTTGGAATAACAATTAGCGTATCTACTTTGTCTTTTAATTCTTCTATTCCTGTCTCTGCTGCTACCATTCTTCTTGTTCCTTCAAATGCAAACGGTTTTGTTGCAACCGCTATTGTTAGGGCTCCAACTTCTTTTGCAGCTCTTGCAATAACCGCTGACGCCCCTGTCCCGGTTCCTCCGCCCATACCAGCAGTTAGAAATATCATATCCGATCCTTCGATCATTTCTTTTATCTTTTCGTAAGATTCTTCAGCAGCTTGCTTCCCAATCTCCGGATCTCCACCTGATCCAAGACCCTTAGTTAGATTCTCTCCAATTTGGACTTTGGTTGCAGCCTGATTTAGAAGAAGTGCCTGAGCATCGGTATTTATTGCCACAAAATCAACACCCTGAATGTTGCTTTGTGAAATCATCGAATTGAGTGCATTTGATCCTCCTCCTCCAATTCCAAGTACGCGGATTTTTGCGAAGTTAGTTGTCTGAGGCTTGATCAGCATAGGTTAGATCCTAACAAATAGCTTTTATGAATGCAAGTGTGTCTTTTCACGGCATGAAAGACCGGATAAAGCCGACTAATTTGCCTACCGGTTTACCAAAATTAAGGTTTGTAAATGTTGGGAGCGCAAAACCAAAGGGAAGTCTTGACTCCGATTCGACGTTTCTTCCATAAATGCAAAGACCGACTGCTGCCGCAAAAGATGGATTTTGAATTTCATCAATTATTCCTTTTATACTTAGAGGTTTTCCAATTCTGACCGGCATTGCGAGCATTCTCTTTGCAGCCTCTACTGTTCCAACGGTCTGCGCTCCCCCGCCCGTAACCACAAGACCCGATGGTGTTTGTCCACCAAACCCTGATTTCTTGATTTCAAGCCCGACAAAAGTAAATATTTCATTAAGTCTTGGTTTTATAATCCCATCAACCAATGTTTTTTCGGAGACCTTGGTAAGTTCTTCCGGAAGATTTAAGGACGAGAGGTCTATCTCATCGTTTTTCTTGTCTTCAACTACTCTGTGATTCGGATTGGATAAAAATAGTTTTATCTTTTCCGCGGATTCAAGGGAAATTCTAAGTCCGATCGCCAAATCGTTTGTTATGTGCCTTGCTCCGATTGGCAAAACTCCCGAATATGCAACTGATCCTTCGACATAAATAGATATATCCGTTGTTCCTGCCCCAATATCGACGCAGACTACTCCTAATTCCTTTTCCGTATCCGATAGAACAGCCAAAGAACTTGCATACCCGTTAAAAACAATTGCGTCGACATCAACTCCAACCTCTGAAAAGGATTTCTCTAAGTTTCTTATTGAAGTGCTATATGCGGAAATTATATGAGTATCAACTTCTAGCCTTACTCCGGTCATACCAAGAGGAGCTTTTATTCCTTCTTGCCCATCAACGATATAACTTCTTGGAAGTATATGGATAATTTCTCGGCTTGATGGCATCGAAACTGCCTTTGCTGCATCTATAACTCTTGCTAAATCAGCTTCCGTTATTTCTTCGTCGGGATGGGACACGGCGACAACTCCTCTCGAGTTCTGTGATTCCACATGATCCCCGCCAATCGATGCGATAATATGGGACGCTGAGAAACCGGCCATTCTTTCTGCGCCTTCAAGCGAATTATTGATAGCCAAAACAGCTTGCTCGATATCTACAATTTGGCCTTTTCTTATTCCTTGGGATTTTACTTCGGAGACGCCAAGAACATTTACGTTTTCTTCGTCAACTTTGGCGATAATTGAAGTTATTTTAGAGGTTCCGATGTCAACTCCAACGACTATTTTTCCTTCTGTCATAAGACTCTTGATAAAGAAAAAATCAAAAGACTATTATTGGTTGATTAAACCTCAAATCTAGCTTCTTAAATTTTCTGCCCTCTATTGTAAGCCTGCCAAGGATCAATTGTAAAGAGGTTATTTGTCCATCTAGGCTTTTATTGTTTGACACTTGAACAACTCCATCATCTTTTAAAAAAACCAAATAAGATGAATCAGAAGCAACCTCAACTTTTGAATATTGTATGTTGTTTTTATAAAGTTGATCCTCTAATGTACTTCTCTTATTTCCCTGGTTTTCTAAACTTTTGGCAAGAGGACTCAAAACTTTAAGCCTTGAGCTTGCTAAATAAGATGCGGCCGAAACTAAAATTAGAAAAATTGTGATAAGTAAAAGGCCGGCGAAAATATATGGAATCCTGCTTAGGATTTTTCTTTTATGTTTTCTTTCCAACATCTAAGATAACTTTTGCTAATTTTTGGGTTGCTTGTCTAATTAACAGGTTCCTTTGAACTTTATATCTTTCTATATTGCCAAGCATTTTTTTTATCTGCGTGAATAGTATTTTTGAGCTGAGTTTTTCCTGATCTTCAACTTCGCCTAACCCTATCTCATGTACGTAGTTCGCGTTTTGTTTTTGTTCTGATCCTTGAGGAAGAGGAATTAAAAGGCACGGTTTATTAAGTAAAATTAATTCGGAAATCGTATTTATTCCGGCTCTTCCGACAACAAGTGTTGCGCTTTGGAAGACCTCCGCAAGATCTTGTTCCGATAAAAATTTCTTAATGGTGTATTTAACCTTCAAGTTTTTGGAAAGAGTATTTCTTAACTCCTCCAATCTTTCAAAATCGTGATATTCTTGTGAATCTCCGGTCTGGTGTACTACTTTTGAATTTTTTAACAGCTCCTTTATACACCCTTCTGCTAATTGATTAATTGTGTGAGCACCCGCGCTTCCACCTGTTATATAAATTATTTTCTCCTTTTGTGTTGGTTTTTGAATATTAAGAAATCTCTGTCTTATCGGATTTCCTGTCAAGACTACTTTTTCTTTAGGAAAAAATCTCCTTGAAGACTCCCAAGATATGCAAATCTTTTTTACAAATTTCGAAGCAATTCTATTTGCCAGCCCTGCGCCTAAAGTCTGTTCGTGTATTAGAATAGGAATCCTTAAAATCCATGCCGAAAGAATTACGGGGAGCTCTATATATCCTCCGAATCCAACGACTACATCCGGCCTCTTAAAAAGTAGAATAAAGAAGCTTTGAATTAAACCAATCGGAAATTTCAAAAGCGAAGGAACCGTATGCTTTGTGAATCTTCTCTGCAGTCTTCCTGTGACAATCGGATAAAAGGGAATTCCTATCGAAGTAATGTTTTGATATTCAAGAGAGAGAGCTTTCTCCCCTTCAAATGTGTATTTTCTCCCAAGATAAATTACTTCGTTTCCCTTTAATTCTTCAATTATTGCAATAGCAGGGGACGGATGCCCCCCAATTATAACTATTTTCATTTGGTTTGCTTAGCAATGTTAAGTAAAATTCCAACCGAACACAAATTAATTATAAGGGCTGAGCCTCCGTAAGAAACAAACGGCAAAGGAACTCCTGTTAAGGGCATAAGGGCAGTTTGAGAAGCTAAATTTACCAAGGCCTGGGTTGCAATGGAGATTGTTATTCCTCCTGCAAGGAGTCTTCCAAAGTTATCTCTCGCTTTGAGTGCGATTCTGAAGCCGGCGAATATGATCAAAATGAAAACCCCGATTACCAATAATGAACCTAAGAATCCGGTTTCCTCCGCGATAATTGCAAATATCGAATCGGTCGTATTTTCCGGCAGATAAGCGTATTTTTGCAAAGAATTTCCAAGACCCACACCGGTTAACCCTCCCGATCCTAACGCTATTAAAATTTGCCTAACGTGGTAAGACATACTCTGGGGATCCTTATTAAAATCAAAAAACGTAGCAAGTCTTTGAGATCTATACTGCGAAGTCTTGACGGCAATAAAACCTAATATTCCCAAAACCGGACCAAGGCCAATAAATTGCCAAATAGGTGCCCCTGACAAGAAATAAATAAAAAGCGCTTGGACAAGAACAATTGCTGCAGTTCCCATATCCGGTTCGGCGATTATTAAAAAGATTACAATTCCAAGAAGCAGTAAAAAGGCAGGAAGCCTGCCCTTTTCCTTAGCCGAAAACCATGCCGCTAAATAAATTGAGAGGGCAAGTTTGGCCAATTCGGAAGATTGGAGGACAAAAAACTTTAGATTGACCCATCGGTGCGCACCCAGAATGTAAACTCCGACTCCCGGAACAAAAACCAAAGCGAGAAAAATAATCGCGAAAAGAAGTATTGGAAGCGCTAAATTGTATAGCTTCTTATAGTTAAAGAAGTAGAAAAAACCCATACCTCCCAAGCCAATTATTGTCCAAAAAATTTGTTCTTTTATGTAATAATATTTATCTCCAAAATCTTTAAATGCGACATATGACGAGGCATCATAAATCATAAAGAGGCCAAATATTGTGAGAAAAATGACGGGGAGAAGAAGGAGAATAATTTTCCTCATTTAATGTAAGCTATATATAATCCTAATATTGCAAAGAAAAACCCAAGAAGCCAAGCTCTCATTACTGTCCTAGGTTCTCCCCAACCTCTTTGGAGAAAATAGAGATGAAGCGGTGCTACAGGGAAAATTTTTCGATGAAGAAACTTTTTACCCAATATCTGAATAAGCGATGAACCAGCCTCCAAAACAAAAACTCCACCGATAACTGCTAAAGCAACCGGTTTTCCTGTTAAGAGACCCAGTACTCCCAGCGAAGCTCCTAAAGACATTGACCCTACATCTCCAAGCCAAATTCTTGCCTTATATATATTAAAGTAGAGGAATGCAGAGACACTGCCTATTAATATTGCAATAAATATTGAGAGCACAGGGTCGACTTGGGTCGTTATTGCAAGCAAGGCTAAAAGACAAATCAGGAATAACCCCGAAGCCAGTCCATCAAGACCATCACTTATATTAAAAGCGTTGGTAAAAGACACGATAACAAAGGCTGAGAATGGTATAAACAAAACGCCAAGAGAAGATAAGCCTATCCCCCGTATATAAACAAATGAATAACCCAGTTTAAAATAAAATATTAATGCGATGATTAAAGCCAGAATTACCTGGATAATAAATTTATGTCTAAATCTTAGACCAAAGAAAGTGGCTTTATCCGAGGGAATTAGTTTTTTAAGATCATCGTAAAGCCCTAGCAATCCAAAACCGACGAAACCGATTAGAATAACAATAATCTCCCAAGGATTAACATCTATGCTAAGAATTCCATAACTCCAGAGAGTAAGAAGAGATACAACCACAAGAATTAAAATTCCTCCTCCAAAAGGGGTGCCCGCTTTCCAAGTATTGTATTTATCAAAAACAGGAGTAGGCTTGTCGAAAATATCTACAGTTTTTTGTTTCTGCCTTCGAAGTTTTATCTTATATAAGAAATCTATAAAAGGAATAATAAGAATAAACGTTATAAATAAAGATAATAATGCAAGTCCTAAAATTTGAGCCATATTTCTATTTTACACCAAAGTTTCCTTTATCTTAAGAAAAATATTCTCTGCTTCCACTAACTCTTCTTTTGTATTCACTCCCCTCCACGCGAAAAGTCCTGCCTGGAGAGTCTCGATTTTCTCGTTATTTTTTATTCCTATATCTATCAAGGAAGTTAAATAATACTCTCCTGTTACAGAACTTTTCTTTATCAGGGGTAAATATTTTTTAAGAAATTCAATCCTAAATAAGTAGCAAGCAGGATTTACTTCCCTAATTTTTTTTATATCTTCGGTTGCATCCTTTTCTTCAACTATTGCCAAAACTTTCCCTTGGTCTCCTCTAATTATTCTTCCTAACCCTGTAGGATTTTCCATTTCAATCGTTAAAAAAGTAAAGGAAGATTTTGTCTCCATATGTTTCTTTACAAGCTGCCTAATAGTATCGGTCTTATACATTGCAGAATCATCGCCATTCAAAACCAATATATTTTTTACACCTAATGGCATCTTTTGCATGGCGCAATTAACAGCATGTGCTGTGCCCAGTCTCTTCCTTTGCTCACAGAATATAACATTAGTTTGATCGAATAATTTCATTACCGACTCTTTTGCAAAACCAACAACGATTAGGACTTTTTTAATTTCTAATTTTTCTAAAATTTCAAAAGTCCTAATAACCATAGGTTTAGCAGCCAAAAGCAGCGTAACCTTATTCACTGTCTTTGAATTCATTCTTTTTCCTTTTCCCGCTGCGAGGATTACTGCTGCAAAATCTTTCATCATATCTACTTTTTATTAATCCTTAACTCTTTTTATATTAGCCCCAAGTTTTCTAAGCCTTTTGTCGAATTCCTCATAACCTCTATCTAAATGCTCCAATCCAAAAACAACGCTTTCTCCCTCTGCGGATAGAGCTGCCAAAACCAAAGTCGCTCCTGCCCTAAGATCCGAAATATTTAAAATTGCATTATGGAGTTTGGATGGACCGGAAATTCTAAGTGCGTGGAAATAATTATTATCATCAGTTATGTTAAAGTTATAAACTTCTGAAGGACTTTTAATCTCCGGATTAAAAAGTTTTAATTCGGCGCCCATTTTTTCTAATTCATCAACATACGAAAATCTGTTTTCGTAAACCGTTTCGTGAACAATTGATTTACCTTTGGCTCTTGTCATAAGTACAGCCCATGGCCCTTGCCAATCAGTCATGAATCCTGGATAAAATGATGTCGCCACCCTTACCGGATTTAATCCGCTTTTATAATAAAACCTTATTCCTCCGTTTTTCTCTTCAAAACCTCCACCAGTCTTTTTAAGAACAGCTAAAAATTCTTTGAGTCCATCTGTATTTGTGTTCTTAATAAATACCTCTCCCTCCGTCATTAAAGCCGCAATAGCAAACGTTACAACCTCATTCCTGTCTGAATTTATTTTAAATCTAGTCCCATGCAGCTTTTTAACTCCTTCTATCCTTATTGTTCTTGGTTTAATCCTTCTAATTTTCGCTCCCATGCTATTTAGAAAATTTATTAACTCATCTACTTCAGGTTCTTCAGCAGCGTTGTTTAAGACAGTAATTCCTTTTGCTAAAACTGCAGCAATTATTACAGTTTCTGTCCCTGTATGTGTGTTCTTTTCAAATTTATATTCTTTACCCACTAACCCTTGTGTTTTAGCGTAAAAATATCCGTCTTGGTGGTTATATTTTATAGAAACTCCTAATTTTTTAAGTCCATTGATTACCCTGTCTATTGGCCTTGCTCCGATCCTACATCCCCCCGGATTAGGAACGACAGCCTTACCTCGCCTGGCTAGAAGAGGAGATAAAAACATAAATGATGTCCTTATTTCGACGGCTTTCTCTAGGGTTATTTTGTCTTCTTTTAGCTCCTCCATCTTTATATAAACCGTGTGACCTTTGAACTTAACCTTTCCTCCAAGCTGTTCTATTATCTCAGCCATAACCATTAGGTCCGAAATGAGAGGAATATTATCAATTATTACTTCTTCATTAGTTAAACAAGCGGCAACCATTAGCTTCAAAGCC
>DASRFS010000056.1:0-12072 GCA_035651435.1 Patescibacteria group bacterium
GCCTGTGTGAAGTTTGGATCCAAGTATAAAGCCTTATCCGTATAGTAATTTGATTTTTGGATATCCCCCACTCTGTATTCGAGCTGGGCCAACTTAAAGTAAGTATCCTTACTTGGATATTTCTGTACGATATTTTCCCACAATTTTATTTCTGATCCGAGTTTTACTCTTTCAAAGTCCGCCTCTTTTTGTTTTTGAAAAACAAATAACAGATCAATGATCAAGATAATAGCAGTCATAACGAGAAACCCAAGTAAAAAAACCGACCCCTGAAACTTAAGTTTCTCTATAACCTTGCTCTTTTTGAAGAGATCGGTAATTCTTCGGTAAATCCTCGGGGATTTCCTTGTAGCTTTTACTTTGGCCATTTTGAAATCATGATACTTCCCTCTCCGCCAAGATTCTGATAAATCTCTTCTGTTATAAAGGGCATGAACGGGTGAAGAAGCCTCAGAAGAGTATTGTATAAACCCAACAAAGCGGCATAGGATTTGCTGTTAATCCTTTTTTTTACGTCTTCCACGTATTTATCTGCAAATTCATGCCAAATAAAATCATAAATCTTATCCGTCGCAAAGTTAAAGTTATAACCATTCAAATCCTTGGTGACTTCTGAAACCAGAGTCTCAATTTTGTTTTTCATCTCCGCGTCGACTTCCGTTTCTTCGCCCTTTTTTGAGCTATCTGCCTTACTCATTTCTATGAATCTTGCTATATTCCAGAGTTTATTTGCGAATTTTTTAGCCGCTTCTAACTTGGCTTGAGAAAGCGATTGGTCATTTCCGGTTGCGTTTCCGTAAATAAGCGAGAAGCGGACTGCATCGGCGCCATAAGCTTCCACAAGTTCCAAAGGGTCAACAACGTTCCCTTTTGATTTACTCATTTTCTTGCCATATGGGTCGTTTACAATTCCATGGAATAAAACGGTTCTGAAAGGGACCTGTTTTTCAGAATCCTCCACTCCAAGTTTTTCTTGAATATAAATTCCAAGCATTACCATTCGAGAAACCCATGCCCTTAAAATGTCATACGCGGTTTCTAAAACATCAGTTGGGTAAAACTTCTCAAGGTCTCCCTCTTCTGCTGTGCTCAAGGTAACATACGGCCACTGGCCGGAAGAAAACCACGTATCAAAAGTGTCTTTATCCTGCTCCCAGTCGTCTCCTTGAGGTGTCTTGCCCTCGGTTACCACCCACTCGTTAGTCTTTTTGTTTCTAAAAGCCGGGATTCTGATTCCCCAGACGATTTGTCTTGAAATATTCCAATCATTTAAATTCTCAAGCCAATCAAAATATTGTGATTCAAAATTCTTTGGGTATATTTTTATTTTTCCCTTTTTTACGACATCTACTGCTTTTTCTTTTAGAGATTTTACTTTAATAAACCACTGTTCCATCAAAAGCGGCTCGATAGGATTTTGACATTTATAGCAAACCGGGACTTGATGTATTATTTTATCTGTTTTTTCTATTAATCCTTCTCCACTAAAGTCTTCAATAATCTTTTCTCTTGCCTGTTTTACGTACAGGCCTTTGTATTTTCCGTCTTTTATTTTCCCATCAAAACCAATTAACGAATCACCTTTTAACTCATGTTTTTTTGCTATTTCAAAATCCTTGGGGTCGTGGCCCGGAGTAATCTTTAGGGCCCCCGACCCAAATTCCAAATCTACAAGTTCATCGTAGATTATTGGAATTGACTGTTTGGTTTGTGGATTTATGACATTTTTTCCTTCCAATCCTTTGTACCTTTCGTCCATGGGATTAACCGCTACAGCGACATCCGCAATTATTGTTTCCGGTCTTGTTGTCGCAACGCTTATATGTCCCCCGCCCTTTTCGAAAAAGTATTTTATAAAATAAAGCGCACTCTCTTTTTCTTTGTGAACTACTTCCAAATCCGAGAAGCTTGTTCCATCAAACGTGCAGTAATTAACAAGCCGGAAGTCTCTGTAGACCAAGCCGTCATCAAACATCCATTTAAATGTTTTGTAGACCAATTTAATTATGTTGGGATCTAACGTGTATTTTTCCCTTGACCAGTCTAAGGAAAAACCAAGTCTTCTTAACTGGTTTTCAATTCCTCCCCTATTTTTCTCAACATATTCCCAGATCATCTTATAAAGAGTGTCTTGGTCAAAGTCTAAACGGGATTTTCCTTCTTCTTTTAATTTTTTTTCAAAGACAAATTGGGTCTCGATTCCTGCGTGATCCGTTCCCGGCAACCAAAGCGCTGAAAATCCCTGCATTCTCTTAAAGCGGATTAATATGTCTTCCGCGGTGAACATTACGTGTCCGAAGTGCAGCGCTCCATTAGCATTAGGCGGTGGTAAAATTATGCAGTATGGCGTTCCTTTTGGATTCACTTCAGGCTTAAAATATCCTTTCTCTTCCCAAAGTTTGTAAATTCGGTCTTCCACTTTTTTTGGATCGTATTGTTTATCCATGATAAAATCATTCTACCATGAAGGCAAAGCTACGAGCAAAAAGAATTTTAGAAATTCTAAGAAAAAATTATCCTGATGCAAGAATGTCTTCGAATTTTTCAAATAATTTTGAACTTTTGATCGCTGTTATGCTTTCCGCCCAGACAACCGACAAACAAGTTAACAAAGTTGCCCCTAGACTCTTTAAAAAATACGAAACGGTTAAAGAATTTGCGAATGCGGATATTAAAAGTCTAGAAAAAGACATAAAGTCTATTGGGCTTTACAAAACAAAAGCAAAGAATGTCAAAAGAACAGCCCAGATTATTTTAAGAAAGCATAACGGTAAGGTTCCAAATTCCATGATCGGGCTTTTAGAACTTCCAGGCATTGGAAGAAAAACTGCAAACATTGTGTTGTCTCATGCTTTCAATAAATCGGAAGGGATTGCAGTTGATACTCATGTCAAAAGGCTTGCATATAATTTTGGCTTAACCAAAGAAAAAAATCCTTTAAAAATAGAGAGGGATTTAATGAAGCTTTTTGACAGAAAAGATTGGATGGAAATAACTCACCTTTTTATTGCCCACGGAAGAAAAAAAGATAAGGAAGTCGACCTACTTCTTAAGAAGATTAAAGTTTAGGTCGAAATCTCTGTCTACATTCTTCGATATAGATATTTTTCCGTCTTGCAAATTCGAGTCCTTTGGAAATTTTCCTAAAGAAAAAGATGTTGGATAAACAATAGATAAATTAAGCGGGTAATCCCCTGCTCCGGCTTGTTTAAATATTCTAAGATCGTATGAAAAATTTGCCGAAGTTGAAATCTTTGCCTGCGAAGAATAACCTATCTCAACCGTAACTGTCTTTCCTTTAACAACATTTATCAAAAACCCAAATATCATTTTACCTTTATCCGACCTGTTTTCTATTTCAAGACCTTTGGGTTGTTGAAAATCTTTAGACTCATAAATATCCGGGTTTGTTTCGGCGCTTACCAGGTCTTTCTCCTCCCCATCTATTTTTACCTTATTCAACGTTGATCCCTGAGGAAGTAAAAATTGCAGATATACTCTCCTGTCCTCATCCCCTCCCTGATATTGAACCGTTAAGTCTCCCGTGACGCTGCCATCATCGCCTATGCTAACTTTCTCATCCGCCCTTTTTTGCAACAAGCCCGGGTTTCCAAAATTTGAATCAACGATTCCCAAAAAATCATTAAACGAAGTTGGGTCCGTTACCCTATCACCAGAGAGGCTTCCCGAAAAGTCGTTTAATGTAAAAATGTTTTGTACTTTTGGGTCACCAAATGCAACAAGAATGTTTTTTTTGATTAGTGAATTGGAAATATTAGAAATAAAAACTCCAGGATTTTCAGCTATTTTATTTTTGAGGGCTTCTAGGATTTGCACGAAGAAATCTTCATCGTTTTCATGTTCTTTTATAAGTCCGCCAAGGTTGTTAGAATTTACCTCTATATTAAGTTTCCCAAGAAACAGTGAAGATTCTTGCAACAATTGATTTAGAAAATCAGAATCCAATAATATAACACCGTCGATTGAATCCTTCTGTTCGGTGTTGATAAAAAAAGCCGAGGATGAAGCGGACTCGGTAAAGTCCGGGCTAAAATTGCTGTCCTTAAAAAACAAATTGGTTTTTCCCAAATACTTTCTTAATGCATATGGTGGCTCGACGTGTCCTTTTAAATTTTTGTCAGTCTCCGAAGGCTTCTGGATCTTAAAGTCTACCAACTTTCCTCTATCCAACCCAAAGGTTGCAAAGGCTTCAATCTCCCCTCCTCCTGGTCTTAACTTTTCATTATTTGTTAAAAGAATAAGATATCTTTTTTCTCCTTCCAGTCCTAAAATCTGTGGCCAAATATTAATGGTGGAAGAAATTACATTGAATAATTTTTCGTCAACGACAGAATACTTGCCACTTACAGGCTTTTGGGATTCTTCAAAAAGGAGGAAGTTGTTAATATGCTCAATTCCATCTTTTGCGTTTCCTGAAAAAATTTTATCTTCGCCTTTATAAAACTCATCTATACCCGTGGATTCTTTTACGCCGCTGTCTATGAGGGATTGGACTTCGTCTGAAAATGAAAAAGGTAAAATCTGTGTTTCAAAAGCGAGAACTTTTGACGTTTGAGAGGCAAGGACGAAAAAGTTTCTTGCAATAGAGAGGGTTTCTCTCCCGTTTGCCAAAGATGTTTTTGCGCTTCCTAAGAATACTTCTCCCAAAAGAGCAAGGATCAGGGTTGAAATTATAGGAAGGAAAAGGAAAAATAAAAAAGAGAATGTTAAGATTCTGAAAGGGCTGGTTTCTCTTTTTTTCTTTACCTCCTCGGGGATCTCGCTTTTTCTAAAATTACCCGCCTTAATACCTAGAGCCGAGATTTTCTTGTCAAGTTTGTAGTTATCCGGCAAAAGATAAGTTCCCGGCAAATTATTTTGAGGAGATTCTATTTTTTCATCGTGAACAAAATCAATCGTAATTGTCGGATCGGTCCTTTGTATAAGGTTTGCCAGAGCAAGAAGTGTCAATCCGTGTTTTGGAAATAGATAATAAATTTTGTCATTTGATAATCCAAATGCCGTCTCTAAAATTCCGTCTATTAAATCATCTATGAAAACTGGATGTGACACGGCTAGGCCTTCTCCCGGGATATCAATTCGTCCTCTTATCTTTGCTTGATTTAAAAATCTATTTATGATTGATGGATTCTTTGTTTTTAAAGGTTCTCCTCCAAAAACATCGCCATAGAAAATAAGTTTCTCTTTTTCATAGTCTTGATTCTTATTTAATAACACATCCATGTTTATAAAGTATGAACAAACAACCAGGGAAGACCTGTCCGATTTTGCCTTTTCCATAAAGGATGGGATAGATTCTAGGTAGTCCTCGGGGTTTATTAAAATAATGTGTGAATAAAAGTTATTCGGAATTAAAGGGTTAGGTTTTTCAAAAGGAACATGAATTAAATTTCCTTCGGATTTAATTTCTTTTAACGTAACTAGAACTACCTGAACTTCCGCGAGCCTCTCGACTAATTTTTTCCCTATGGCTCCTTCTTCGTCTATTATTAAAACTGGGGGGTTATTGAGCTTTTCTAAAACCAGGGGATTCATGAGAACATTTTACATAGATTTAAATTATATTGTCCAGGGCGAGGTTGACTAGTTTGTCCGCTTCTTTGTTTTTTTCCCTTCTAATGTGCGCGTACGTAAACATGAGCCCTATTGCAGCTTCTTTTTTCTTTATCTCGGCGATTAGTTTTTTAATGTTCTCGTTTTTTATTTTATAAAGTCCGGTGAGTTGTGAAAATGCAAGCTCAGAATCCATAAAGAAGTTTATATTTACATTTCCCACCTTTTCTTTGTTTTCCTCAATCCAGGTCAGGGCCTGGAGAATTGCGCTGTACTCAGCAACGTTGTTAGTTGTTTCTCCTATTCTTTTTCCTATTTTGATAAGGGGCTTGCCTTCCTTTTCGATGTAAACTCCAATTGCTGCCGGCCCGGGGTTTCCTCTTGCTCCTCCATCCGTAAAAACCGATACTGTGTTTTGAAATTGCATTTCAATAAAATTTAATCTTGGATTAAAATTTTCTCGTATGAAACAGGCAACCTAACTCTTGGGCTTAACAACGAGGGTTCTGTCTTTTCCTTCTCCGACCGATTCCGAAGTTACATCCGGATCGTCTTGTAAGATTATGTGGACTATTCTTCTTTCCCAAGATTTTAATTCCGGAAGATATACCTCTTTGTTTTCTGCCACCGCTCTTTCCTTTGTTTCCATTGCTAGCCTTTCAAGATATTCCGACCTGTTCTTTTTGTAATCTCCTATTTCTATGGAAACTCTTTTATATTCTCCAAACGCCTTGGAAAGAACTAGAGAAAGAATAATCTGGAGCGCCTCAAGCGTATCGCCGTGATGCCCAATGACAATTCCTGAATCGGGAGTTTCCAAGATCACGTCAAACCCTTCTTCGTTTTCTTTGACATCAAAATCTCCGTCGATTTCAAGGAGCTTGAGGACTTCTTTGATTTTTTCTTTTGAGTCTACTTTTTTTTTGGCCATATGTTTTTAAACGATCCTCCTGAAATTAAATGTTGCTGTACTATACCAAAAATCGTGAAGGTGTTCCAATACAAAGAAAGGCCAATTGGAAAAGAGTATGAGAAAAAACCTATCATTATTGGAAATATATAAGTTGATTGCGAAGCGAAAATCGAGGAAAAATCATCGGATTTTTTTACAGCATTCTGTACAGGTTTTGGAAACATCATCTTTGACTGAATGTACTGGAAAAATCCTGTCGCCAAAGGAACAAGAAGCACCATGGCTGCTGGGAAAGATGGATGGAAAAGTTGTGCCGGGGTTTTCCCAAGAGGAAGAAGAAAAAATGACTGGTCGAGCGGGCCGTTTAACTTTAAAATGCTCACCTGGACCACCCTGTTTATCTCTGCCGTTACCAAGGCCTGGTTTTTTACTATATTTTGCAAAACCGAGTAAAGAATCCAAATAACAGGAAGTTGAACTATAACCGGAAGGCATCCTGCGGCAGGATTTATTCCGTTATCTTTATAGAGCTTCATTGTTTCTTGAGAAATCATCGCCGAGTTGCCTTTATATTTATCTTTAATTTCGGAAAGCCGCGGCCCGAGTTCCTGCATCTTTTTTGACGCTCTAAGCTGGGATGTAATTACGGGATACAAAATAAGTCTTATTAGAATGGTTAACAGAATAATTGAAATGCCCAGAGGATGCGGTATATGAATAAAGATAAGGGCCTTATAAATTGCAATCAGGGGATAAAGAATTATTAAATTTAATCCGTCAAGATGTGGGATCATGCTTGTGCTCCTTTATAAAACGGTTGGCACTTCATAATTCTAATAAGAGAAAGATAGCCCCCAACCAAGAGACCTTTTTTTGAGACGGAAATTTTTGCGTATTCTGAACACGTGGGGTCAAAACGGCATGCATGTGACACGCCAACAATTTGCCTTATGACGCTTGAAAAAAATCTTTGGTATCCTTCTATTAATAAGATTGCTATTCTTCTCATAAATTTATTTTTATTTCATTGTCGAGTTCCTCAAAGTTCCTCGGTTCTTTCTTTACTATAAAAAGGAAATCTCTGTTGTCGTTTTCGTTGAGATTTTCTTCTATAGAGCGCCTGAACATTCTTTTGATTTTATTTCGTGAAACTGCCTTTTTGCTAATGTTTTTCGAGACAACTATTCCAAACCTTGGTCCCTTCTTTTCGTTTTGAGCAATTTTTAAAACGAAAAGGCTGGAAGTGAAAGATTTTTCTGGCTTTAGCTTATCCGGCGGTAAACGAAATTTTTTCTTAAACAACTCTTTTTCTTCCCCTTGCGCTTCTTCTCTTTAAGACATTCCTTCCGCCCCTTGTTTTCATTCTCTTTCTAAATCCATGCTTTCTTTTCCTTTTAATTTTTTTTATTTTTATAAGTTTTTCCATAAACAAGTTTGAAAGCTACAACCGAAAGTATATCATGTTGTTTAAAATTTTCCAAAATCCTAAAATTTGCGAACGATACAGTTTTACATATTTTTGATATCTTGCAAAAATTCCTACCCCAAACTAAACTGCTTTCTACCGTTTATGCAATGCCAGGATTTATGGGACAGGGCCTTGGGTGAAGTTGAGGTAGAAGTCTCCAAAGCCGTATTTTTAACCCTTTTTAAAAGAACCTCTCTGCTTTCGTTGGAGGAAAATATTGCGACAGTTACCGCGCCCTCCATGATGATAATAGATCTTCTCCAGAGGCGTTTTTATCAAAATATTAAGGTTGCGTTGGACAAACAAACCGGCCTTGATATAAAAATAGTTTTTGTTCCGGGAGCAAATCCCCAAAACATTGTTCCTGAAAACGTGGGTCCGCTTTTTTCCCAACAAGAAGGGAAACTTTCTGTTGGACACTTGCCAAGAGTAAGGCCAGATTTTACTTTCGACAACATGGCGGTTTCGGGAAGTAACCAGCTGGCGTTCGTATCGGCGACCTCCGTTGCAAAGAAGATGGGAAACTTTTATAATCCTCTCTTTTTGTATGGGCCTGTCGGGGTAGGGAAAACCCATCTTATGCAGGCGATCGCAAACGATATTTACCTCAAGAGTCCTAATAAAAAAATTCTTTATATAACTTCCGAGGAATTTACCAATGAGGTGGTTGAGGCAATAAGGACAAACTCAACTTCGGCAATGAAAAGAAGGTTTAGAAACCTGGATCTTTTGCTAATAGACGATGTCCAGTTTCTTGCGGGAAAAGAAAAAGTACAAGAAGAACTTTTCCATACCTTTAATATTCTTATTGATAATTCTTCACAAATAGTTCTTTCTTCGGACAGAATGCCAAACGAGATCCCAAAGGTTGAGAAGAGGCTTCTTTCCAGGTTTTCCGGCGGGCTAACGGTTGACATAGATCCGCCAGACTTTGAACTAAGGTGCGCAATTGTTTTAATAAAGGCAAAAAAAATTGGGGTTAACGTTACAATTGATGGGGCAAAAATTATTGCGGAAAACCTAACCGACACAAGGGCCCTTGAGGGCTGTCTTCTCAGAATTGCAACGCAATCTGAAGCAACAGGGGAAGAGGTTAATCTTTCGTTTGTGGAAAAAATTGTCAACGGAAAAAAGAGGGAGGACGAAATATCTTTTGGCCCCGACGAAATAGTTGAGAGCGTTTGCTCTTTTTATAAAATAAGGCCTTCTCAAATAAGAAGCGCCGGCAGAAGCGCGTCGTTGGTTCGCGCAAGACAAGTCGCAATGTACCTTCTTAAAAAAGAGCTCGGGCTTTCTTTCTCGGAGATTGGCGGGATTTTTGGAGGGAGGGACCATACAACCGTCATGCACGGGGTTGAAAAAATCTCTGGCCTAATCGAAAAAAATAAAATTTCTCTTGATGCATTGGGGATAGCCCGCGGGCAAAAACCCCGGCTTGTGGACTACTAGCCCCTGTTTTGTTATCAACCTTTTGTCCACCAAAGAAATCAACCGCTTTTCAACCTAATTCTCCCGCCTTGTTTCTTGCTTTTTTCCACTTATCCATATAAACTACTACAACAACAAACATGGAAATATGAAGGCCGCGCTTCTTTTAGAAAACCTTTTAGGAAAAATTTCTTTTTTAAACAACGCCGTTGCCCCCAGAGCCCAGCTCCCAATTCTCTCTGGAATTTTGATAAAAGCAGAAAAAGGCAAGCTTAAAATTTCCGCAACAGACCTTGAAACAGGGATAGAGATAGAGGTTCCCGCAAGCGTGGAGGAAGAAGGCGCCGTTGCGGTTCCCGCGCGGGCGTTTTCAGATTTTGTGTCCTCCTTGTCCGAAGAAAAAATAACAATAGAGAGTGCCCCGTCCGGCGTTTTGGTTTCGGGCAAAAAGGCGTCTGCCAGAATTAACACCCTTGACGAAGGAGAATTCCCAAAAATATATGAAGAAAAAGGCGAGGAAACAATCTCCGTTTCCGAGGAGGGGCTTTTGAAGGGCCTTCCCCGGGTGGTTTTTGCTGCAAGCCCCGACACCGGAAGGCCGGCCTTTTCCGGCGTCCTTTTTAGAAAAGAAGGCGACGGGCTTTTGATGGTTGCAACAGACTCGCACAGGCTTTCGCTGGACAAAACAAAAGGGGCGGTGGCAAGCGAGGCGTTAAAAAAAGGCGTTGTTGTTTCCGCCAAAACGTTGCGCGTCTTGCTTTCAAGAAAGGGCGGGGGAGACGCTAGGGTTTACGTTTCGGAAAAGAACGGCCAGATAATTTTCTCCCAAAAAGACGCAACGCTGGTTGGAAGATTGATAGAAACCGACTACCCGGAATTTGAGAAAATAATTCCACAGGACTCTTCAACAAAAACAGAATTTGACGGCGGACAACTCCTTGCGGCCCTAAAAACTGCTTCTGTTTTTGCCAGAGACAATGCAAACATAGTTAAGCTGTCGATAAAAAAAGCCTCCCTTGTTGTTTCGGCGAAAAGCCCGACCTTGGGGGAAAACACCGTTGAAATAGAAGCAAAAACAACCGGCGAGGAAAATGAAATAGCATTTAACGGACACTATCTTTTGGAGCTTTTGCAAAACGTAGACGACGAGGAAATGTTTTTCCAAATGACCGGACCTCTAAACCCTGGGGTTTTTAAAAGTAAAAAAAATCCGGACTTTGTTCACTTGATAATGCCGATAAGGGTTAGGGACGAGGAGCTAAAATAGACGTCCCAGACGCGCCACGTTTTCACCAGAGAAAGAAAAACCCCGTTTAGATGGTAAGCCGCACGACAAAGAAACTGCTTTACTTGTAGACGATTTGAAGATTGTTAATCCAAGAGGTTGATTCAATTCCGTTTGTTTTTAAGACTGCATCGAGTTGGGCGAGTCCCGTATTTTTGTCCGACGAATCAACGCTTGCGGTAAAAATATTTTTGTTAAAATCGTAGGAAAGAAGAAGATGGGTTTCTTCAATTGGAAGCTTGTTGATAAGCTGTCCAACCAAATAAGCCCTTCGGTTTGTTTCGTCCGCGTTCTTATCTCCAACATAATTGTTGGGCAAGGCCCCTTTGGGGAGCGGAGCTTGCGGGGAAGAAGGAACAGGCGATTGGGAGGGGATTACCCCCGTTTTGTTTTTTGGTAACAATAAAAAGACCAACACAAGCAAGGCGAGAGCAAGGACAACCAAAATTAAAAATATCTTTTTCATTGCGTCAATTTTTTTACGGGATAAGCATAAAACCATCCGGACCCATTGTTGTTAAAAAGAACGTCGTTTTGGACGTTGAGAGTTTTTGTAACATAATTTGTATCGGAGGTACAAAACGTTGGGTCAAGAATTGTCACTGTCCCGGTCACGGGGTCAACGCCAGTAATCACAAAAGAATGTCCCCCATTTGATAGGGTGGGGTTGTCTAACGGGCCGCCAAAGCGAAAATACATGTTCGCTCCTCCCAGTATTAAGTAGCCGTTTTCTATGTATTTTCTCGCCAAATTTAAGTCAAAGTTCGATCCGTTTGCAACAGAGACCTGGGAAGTATAGCCAAAAGACTTGGCGTTATTTAATGCATTTAGAGTTTCAGGTATGGTCGTTCCTCCGAAGCATCCCATGAAACCATTATTGATCGCCGTGTAGCTTGGCGTCCATTGCTTGTCTCCAAAAGAAGAAAATATCATCGCAAGAGAAGTTGGGTCGCAACCAAAGTTTGCAATCTTGCATTGGTTGGACGACCACCCGTCTTGATATTGACAATAAAAACTAATATTCAAGTTTGTTTTTGTTGTATTAATGGAGGCCTCTGTGTTTGCTGAGGGCGTTGGCGCTTGAGATGCTTGCCCCTGTCCGCCAAGAACAATAAGAAAAGTGAATATCAAAACTATTCCCAGGACAATTAAAATCGGCCCCCAAATCTCGCTCGTTGCCAAAACCTCTGCGGCAGTTGCCGCCGCTCTTGCCATTTTTACAGCATTCTTGCCCAACGAATAGAGGGCTCTTGCGTTCTGATAAGCGCCATACAGATCGTTTGCTCTGTCTAGTGCGCTTTTCTTTTTTTCTTCCTCAGGCATTGTTTGTCGGTTGAATGGGCGTAGGATTTAAATTTTCTATCCCCTGCTGTTTCATTTTTAAAATCTCTGCCGGGTCGGATG
>DASRFS010000057.1:0-14022 GCA_035651435.1 Patescibacteria group bacterium
ATTACCAACGTGGGTGACCGAGCGGACTCGAACCGCCAACCCTCAGGTCCACAACCTGATGCTCTAACCATTGAGCTACGATCACCAACCAGCCTCAAGTATATCATAAGATTGTGTTATACTTCTAATTCTTAGATGAAAGAAAGGATAGGCGTTCTTTTGTTTCTTATCCTTGTTTTGGGGGGCCTTCAAGCCGGAATAAACAGGAGAGATTTTCAATCCATTCAAAGCCCATGCGCAAGTAGCGGATGCGAAGCAAAAATTTATCCTACTCCTTCCACCACTCCAAAATTGACTCTAACTCCAACAGTCAAACCAACACCTTCTCCAAGTCCTGTATATCACGGTTATTGCTTGTACGTTCCGGTTCTATATTATCATCACATCCAGCCACAGGCCGAAGCCGTTGCGAATAAGCAGACATCGGTTTCGATAGACACCGTTTTTTTTGAAAACCAGATGGCGTATATCAATTCCCACGGATATACTGTTATCAGCGCTCTTGACCTGGTGAATGCCCTTAGAAACCACACTGCCTTGCCTCCCAAGAGCATTGTAGTGACCATAGACGACGGATACAGTGATCTTTACACGTATGCCTTTCCCATCATCAAAAGATATAACATCCACGTTTCTCTTATGATTCCATCCGGCCTAGTGGGAAATTCGGGATTTATTACCTGGGACCAGCTTAGGGAGATGCAAAGCTCGGGCCTTATTTACTTTGTTGATCATTCGTGGTCCCATTACGCCGCTACCAATAATTTATCGAAGATTAAATATGAAGTTGAGACTGCGCGAAGCCAAATTGAGAATAATTTAGGTCAAAAAGTGGATTTATTCGCCTATCCTTACGGTGCGTATAACAATTTGGAAATCCAAGTTCTAAAAGAAGACGGTTTCCTGGGTGCGTACTCCACCCTCGGCGGTGGCTATCAGTGCGATTCATACATTTATACCTTGCATAGAATTCGTATTGGCAACGCTCCCCTCTCTGCGTACGGGCTTTAAGCGTAGCTTGCGATTTGTAATCTAAATTGACCTAAAAAGTTACCCTTTGTTATCTTGTTTTTTTCGACTTTTGTTCTAATAATATTATTATGAACAGAAAAATACTTCATATTGATTTTGATTCGTTTTTTGCTAGCGTAGAGCAACAATACAGGCCAACACTGCGAGGAAAACCCATGGGAGTAACGGCAACTAATGGCCGGACGTGTATTATAGCCTCAAGTCGCGAAGCAAAACGGTACGGAGTTAAAACAGGAGACCGAACTTGGGAGTCTTTACCTAAATGTCCTCAGTTAGTCCTGGTTCCGGCTGATTTTAATAAGTATTACGAAGTTTCAAAGAAATTTATTGGAATTGCAAAAAACTACTCCCCTCTCGTTGAGCTTTTTTCAATTGACGAACTTTTTATGGACGTAACTCCCACTCTTCATCTATTCGGTTCTGTTCAAAATATTATTGATGAGCTTAAGGCGAAGATTTCTTCCGAAATCGGAGAATATATAACGGTCTCGGTTGGAATTTCTTATAACAAACTCTTGGCAAAGCTTGCTTCGGGGATGAGGAAACCTAACGGACAATTCGAAATCACAAAAGAAAATTTTGAAGAAGTATACAAGAGCACAAAAATTACCGATCTTTGCGGAATTGGAGAAAGAATAGAAAAAAGGTTAAACGTAATGGGCATCTATACCCTTCTTGACCTTAGAAATATAGACAAAAATAAGTTAATAATGGAATTTGGAAAGGTAGAAGCACAGTTTCTTAAAGCCCTTTCCATGGGGATGGATGATTCGGAGGTTCTCTCCTACACAATAGCGCCAGAAACTAAATCGATTGGAAGAAATTACTGTTTGCCCAAAAACGAATACGATAAAAAAATAGTTCTTCAAAATATCTATGAACTTTGCGAGGAAGTTGGAATAAGACTTAGGGGTTTGGGTAAAAAAGGGCGAACCGTAGCCTTGTTTTTAGGAGGCGCAGAAGATGTGGGAAGGCGATTAACAATATATGAGCATGTAGATAAAGGAAGTGAGATTTTTTCTATTTGCGAGAGAATATTAAATAACGATCCTAATTTCTTCAAAACAAGGGATTTTTACATAAGACAAGTCCATATCTCTGTTTCCAATCTTATAGATTCAAACAATATTACTCCTTCTCTATTTGATGAACCTAAAAAGAATAAAACAACCCAGGTTATAGATAAATTAAATGAAAGGTTTGGAGATCACACTATACGAAACGGATTCCTGCTTTATTCGGATAAGTTAACTACAATGCCCAATGGATACTTAGCAGATAATTTTGAACGTACTAAACTTGCCATTTCTTCTAAATAAGAGGCTTTTTCTTAAAAACAATAAATTTTCCATCTTCAAAAACCTTTTGATAGTTGGGATCCGACTTAACCTTAAGATAGGCTTTCTTTTCCGCAATTACGTTTGAATTTTCATCCGAACCTCTAAGAAGAAATAGGATTGCATCTGCTTCGTCTATCCCTACGGGAACAGTATAAATTCTTCGCCTGTGAGAAAGATGGGCTCCTAAGTTATTTGTAGTGGCTAGACTGTATCTTATCGAAATTCTATCAATATAATTTTCTACGACTGCCCTATTTTGTAAAGGGTGCGTATACATTTCTATGTTCGGGATTCTGGCGCCGGGTAAAGGCCCAAAATCGTAAGCGCTGTAGAGGGAAAAAAGCAAAATAACAGTCGTGTAGAAACCCATTTTCAACATAGGAGTTTTGCCGGAGATCCATTTGACGGCATATATAGTGGCTATGAAAAGAAACGGAGTAACGGTTGCCGTGTACTGGTAAATAATGTTATAGAGCAAAGAATTATTGCTAAGCATGTTTATAAACAAAGAAGGAAGAGTAAAAATAACCAGAGGCGAAAGGATTGGCAAAAAAGCAAACGGTAAGAACAAATCTTTAATGTAAATAAGCCTGTCCATTTTAATGAGGAGAGAAAAGGTTTTAATAGGATTAAGAAGAGCATTCTTTACAATTAGAAGTGGAGAATCACCGAAGTCTGAATAATAAGATAATGCAAAATTTTTTCCTCCTGCAAAATGAGGCATCACAATTAAAACCAGATATATAAAAATAAGAGTTGAAGAAAGAAAAATTATTGTTCCAAGCAATTTCCTCTTTTCAAAAAATATCGCGTATAAACCAAAGAGCGCAGTTAAGACCCAAACGTTTTCCTTGGTCAGTCCGGCTAAAATCAGAAAAACGATGAAAAGAAAATCTTTTTTAACTTTCATGAAGTAAAAAGCACCAAGGAGAAAGGTTGTTCCTAAGACAACAGGGTGGAAGTCATAAATATTTGAATGGTTGACTGCAGGATTTATTAAAAAACACGCTGCTAAAACAAATGAAAAATTTTTGTTCTTTATAATCTTCTCGCTTATTAAATAAACGAAGATGGCACCCAGCGGAAGGATTAAACTTTGTAGAAATAAAAGAGCCTTTGGGTCTCTCCAAAACCAATAAAATGGGGCCAGTAAGACAAGAAGAAAGTCTGCATGAAAAGATAACCTCGAGGTTATATTTGTACCGTTTGGGTTAGTAAGCTGAAATATCCTTCCGTGAACCGTATTCCAGACAGTTTGGTCCATATTCCCCAAATCAAATCTTCCGGTGTAGAAATTATCGTGCCGGAGAAAAGTTGTATTGGTAAAGTACACAACATACGCGAGGATAAGTATTAAAAGAATAATAAGATGCAGGTTTTTCTTGATGTATTCTTCAAAGGGAAATTTTTTAGACCTTTCCCAAGTCCAGGCAAAAGCAAGGGAGATTAATTCCGAGACAATAAAAACTACCCTTGCAAAAAGAGCGGCGAATGCGGCTTGTTCAATGGGTAAAATCCTAGTCAGTCCAAAAAACAACACTGCTTCCCTGACTCCAAGCCCCATTGGAGTGATTATCGAAAGATAGCCAATTAAAAGAGCCAGCGAGAAGTATCCCGAAATTACTAAGAAGTCTCTGGGGTTTATATAAAAAAGAGATGCAGTTGATAAGTATGACCCAATCCCGAAAAGAAGAAATGTGACGAACGCGCATCCTAGAAGTTTTAAGTTAATTAGATAATTGAATTTAGGAAAGATTAATTTCCTGCTGAATACAAAAATGGATGCAATAAATACGGCCAAAAAAAATATTGCTGGCTGGGCAAATAATTCAAACTTGATATTCGGAAGGATGTTGAATACAAAGGGCAGCGCAATCAGGGATACGAGCAAAGACCCTAAAATAACGAGTTCGCTTTCCAAAACAAGGGATTGGAATATATCTTTTTGCTTGACACTGAGAGATCTGAAAGAGAAGCTTCTCCCAAGAAAAGACCAGATGTTACCCGGAGTATACCTTTTAAACTCAGAAGATATCCAAAAGTAAAAAGTTTTCTTGAATGGAATATTGTATTTTTTGTTGGCGAGCAAATTTTGCCAGATTATGGCTCTTGAAATTGAGTAAGCTATAAAATAAATTATGCTAAAAAATATGACGATTGGATTAGGGTGAGTTGAGGAAATTATTTGAGAAGATTTGGGGGCGAGAAATTTAAATACGAAGTAAAGAGATATTAATGAAATCGGCCAACCAAGAAGAAACTTTAGAATTTCAAAAAACTTCGACTTGAGCACTTACAAATTGTATCGAAAAAAGTAACTTAGTTCCAGTATTTCCAGGTAGAGTACTTTGCCCGGAGATCAGATTCGGTAACCTGGACGGGTTGAAGATTTCCTAATTTCTTAAAAGCACTATCAAGGACTTCTGAAGTCCATAAGTCCCTCTCTAAAACTCCCGTTGCTCCCAATAAGACAGCTATTACTTTCTTACCTTCCCTTTCGGAGACGACAACTGTTGTGTAACCTGCGTCATCGGTATTCCCTATCTTCATTCCCGAAACTCCAGGATAGACACCTAAAAGACCATTCCAGTTGTAAAGATCAAACTGCTTATGATCTTTTGTTGCAGGAATAAAAAGATAATCATTTTTTACGATTTCCGAAATTACAGAATAATTTTTTAAAGCGTAGTTAGTAAGAACCGCCAGGTCTTCAACGGTGCTAAAATTATCCTTGTCATCAAATCCCTGTGGATTAGCAAAGTTGGTATTTTTTAATCCCAAGAATTTTGCTTTTTCGTTCATTGCTTGCACAAAAATATCCGAGCCGTATTTTGTATTTATTCCGTCCCTCACGGCCTGGGCAGCGTCGTTTGCTGATGTTAAAAGTATAGCATCAAGAAGTTCCTGAACAGTCATTTTTTGGTTTTCAACTACTCCTATCGTCGTTGGCTCTTCATGCGAGGCCTTTTTGCTTATTGTGATTTGTTCATCCGGTTTTTCCAGATCTAGCGCAACAACTGCCGTCATAATTTTTGTTAGTGAGGCAATCGGTAAAGGCTTTGAAAGATTTTTTTCTTCAATAACGTCCCCCGTATTAAAATCTACTACCGCGTAAGCTTGGGCAGCGCTATAATCGCCGGTTGATGCATAAGAGGATTCAATAAAGGAATTATTTTTCTTAATAGAATAATTGTTTGGTTTTTGATCCAATTTAGGAATGAGCCTTTGAAAGATTTGATTTGAAGATGGCAATGGGCTAGTTAGGGTAAATGGACTTTTGAAAAAATGCTGAACAATAGTCAGAACGAACATTAGGATAAAGGTAAACCAAAAGATATTCCATCTTGATATAGTGCTCTTTTTTCCCAATTTCACTTCTACTTCAAAATTTCTCATAATCCAACTTCATAAGAATTACTTTTTGCCAGATTTTCGCCAAATTTATTTTTTAAAACACCCCACATATCATTTGTTCCTTCGTCAAAACCCAAAGCCCAGATTCCAACCCCTTCTAAGTTTTTGCTTTTTGCAAAATCGTACTTAATCCCCAATGATTTTTTATCCTCCAGAAAGATCATTCTCCACGTACCGTTATTTTGGTCATAATATGCCTTGTATCCTACTTTTCCTTCATTATCCCAGCCTGTTTGATATGCCGAAACACCGTCGGAGTTTTGATTTATATTTTTGGCGACCGAGTACTGTTGGGCAACGGGTTGACCTCTCCATGACCAGTAAGGTCTTGTTTCGGCTTTGACTTCCGGTGTATAGACCAAATAGTTATAACCGTACCATGGTAATCCTAAAATCAATTTATCCGAAGGCATTACTTTTAGAAAATCTTCAACGGCTGTTGAGACGTCGTACCAATATTTTCCGACTTTGTATCCGTAAAGAGGTGACGTAGGAATCGCGTTGTCCGAACCGGAGACGGCAAAATCATAAGCCATCATAAATATTCCATCCGAATTTTTAGCAAGGTTCTTAATATCGTAAATTTTTGGGTCTTTCATTGAAGCAGCATAAACCGAAACAGTTAGCTTGGACCCAGGAACACGCTCATGAAGATTTTTATCCAAGCTGGATATGAAGCCGGTAAATTTATTTCTGTAGTCGTCTCCAGGATCCCCCTGATACTCGAAGTCAACATTTATTCCATCGATTCTTTTGTCTTTAACTTCCGAAATGGACTGGTTTATCAAGTTTTTTTGGGCGTCGGGATTATCCAAGAAGCTTTCGATAGTTGAGTTGTCCATCTGAGTCAGCGTAAGAACGACCCTGGTTCCCGATGAATGAGCCTTGCTAAAAATTTGAGTCGCCTGGTCGCTATGAAAAGTATTGTAGCCCTGATCGGTTGTGTCCAACGTCCCATCAGAATTTACAGAAATCCCAAAATATGCAAAGGTTGTTAAAACACTAAAATCAATATTTTGGAGACTGCCAAATTTCCAATACGGCGCAAAACCAAAAACCTCGTGTGTTGAATTCCTGGCCCTTAACTCCAAAACTTGAGGAATCGGGGCAATAAAGGCCAAAAGATTACCGGTAGGCTGGTTTAAGTTAAAAAGTAAAACAAAAATAGCAACTAATTCAAAGAGAATGATGGCGACTGGATTCCTCTCTCTACCTTTAAAAATAAACTTTAATTGATTTATCATAATTTCCTGAAAGACCCTATTAGAGGGAGATAAGCACAGCTTGTTTCTATTAGTTCGAAATAAATGCTAGTTTAGGATAAGTTCGAAGGTTGAGTAAGATGATTGTTAAGACTATGTAAAAAATGTGTAAGGGGCAGTATATCACAGGTTTGTAAGGGTTCAATAACCTATAGAATTCTCTTACACTGGAATCACTTTGCGAGGATATCTGCGAATACGACGAGGCGTTTAGTATAGCTTTTTCTGGTTTCATCCCACATGCCGTCACATGTAATTAGGTTGAGATGTATTCCATCATTAATTAGACCGAATGCTTCTTTCGAGTTTGAGTAGCGAGGATCATAGGTACGACTTTCACGGACAATGAAAGAAAAAGACGCTCCTTTATTATCTAGTATATAAAACTTGTCCCCAACTTTTAGCTTACCCAAATTGGTAAATACAGCTGTTTCACCGCTATTTCCATCAAAATGTCCGGAAATAACAGCACTGCCATTTTCACCTGGACGAGGCCCAAGATTAAACCATGCCACATCGGAATTATTGCTCGGAATATTCATTTCTCCTTTAGAATTAACTCCCACATACTGAATAGTGGCATCAACATTGATTTTAGGTATCCTGAGACGCACCGGTAACCCCGGAGAAACTTCACTCAACACATGATTTTGGGATACCGGTTTTCCATTCTGAATCAAGACATAATTAAAAACAATTAATAAGGATAAAATTGCGAAAAATATTATTGATATCCTTCTCGCGTAAACTTTCAATTCCTTGAGGGTTTATATCTCCTTTGGATATAAATTAGAAGAGTTAAAACTCCAGCCAATGTTGCTATTGGAATATTATCTTGTTGTGGAGGGACTCCTGTGTTTGGTAAACCTGGTACTCCGATGAGTACCGCGCTCCCGTAGTCTCCTATATAGCAAGTGTTTCTTGCCGCAACTCTTGCCCAGATGGGTTGATTAGAGGGAAGTGCGTTGAGAGTTGTTGTAAAACCCGTTACGTTTGTACTATATAACCAATTTCCATTTTGAAGTCCATATTGCACGATAAATGAATTTGTCCCTTGGTATGGCCCCCAGTTAAGGGATATGCTCGTTGGACTCAATCTTTGTGAACTTATTATAACTGGTCTTGTCGAAGCTAAAGTTGGACAAGATGCTGAAGATGACGAGCTAGAACTGGAACCGGAAGAACTAGAACACCCAGAGTTACTAACCGTAGTATTGTTAAAGGTAATCGCGGCTGTTTGTGCAATCGCTCTTCCATTAAGTGTTGCTCCGCCACCTGGGAAACTGATTGACGCTGATGCCAGGACAGTCCCTACCATAGTTGTAGTTCCATTAAACGTTGCGGAAGAATCAACTTTCCAAAACACATTGCAAGGCTGAACCCCTCCGGTGAGAAGCACCCTGCTCCCGGTATCTGTAATAAGAGTTGACGTTGCATGGAATATAAAAACGGCATTCGCGTCTCCATTAAGAGTGACATCGCCGGTCAAATTTGTAGCAGCGGCAGGAATATCATAGACACCTTGGGTTAAGGTCTGGCCGCCAATTTGAGCGGTGAGAGTTTGATTAGATGCTCGAGAACCTATATTGCTAACCGCAGCAGTTGCGTCTGTCTGGCCTTGCAGCGCAACCGCATTTTGATATTGTATAGTGCCGCCGTTTATTGTTCCGTTACCTGAGGCTGTGCAAGGACTTGGAAAATCAGTACATGTACCTGAACTGTCTACCCCTAAATCCCCGTTATTAAGCGTAGTTGGTCCTGTCGGCGAAGAAATTAAAGTGTGAGCTAGTGCGGCAAAATTAACGACTGTTCCCAAAGGAACCGCTGCAGGGTTTGAATATGCATTTGCTTTTGGCAAAGGCAAGAGGACAAACTGCATTAAAATTATCAGCAGCACCGATATGAAACTCATTAATTTGCTTAGAATCTTCATTCCGATCGTCCTGATAAAATCGTCACCAACCGTACAATTCCCCAAGCCGAAATTGCATATACGACGATTGCTACCAGAGTTGCCGGTTCAAGAACCGCAGTTGTTTCTACACCAGTCGTAGTGGCTTGATGAAATATCCCTGCGAATGGGGAGATAAATATATGAGTTAGAGAATATATAAGATTTACAAACCCGCTTGTCGGATTAGCACCCGTGATCTTAAAAATTAGGCGAAAAACGAGTAATACGTCAATTGCTCCGAAAAGAAAATAAATTACTCTTTCAGTAGTCAATGATTTTTCAGCCTTTCCCTTACCAACAATTGTTTTTGTATCTTTTGTTACAACGTCTTCCATATATTTAGCCACCTACAATGAAGCGCAATAAGAATACAACTAGAGCTATAACTAGCAAAATATGAATTAGCCCTCCGCCGATATGCAGAACAAATCCTCCGAGCCACATTGCTATTAATATTAAAACTATGATTTCGATTATTCCCATATTAGCCGGTATTCTTAATGACTAATTTAGGATAGATCATACTAAGTCTGAAGAATGTATTGCAGATTACAATTTTTTTGAGAGTTGAGTTACAGGCTTTTTCCGCTCGAGGTTAGTTCGGAGTTTAATTTACTGATACTTTTAAATAAAATTGAATGATCAATGTATTCAACCAATCCTTTCTTTTCCAGTTTAATAATTTCATTGCTTGCGGTTTCTCTAGCAACTCCAACCAGCGTTGCTATATCTTGTTGTGTAAACCGATGGTTAACAATAACGCCACCATCTTTTTCCTCTCCAAATTGTTTAGCTAAATACAATAATACCGAAATCACTCGACGGTAGGCGTCACTAAATACTAGGTGTTCAACCCGGGTTAAAACTTCCGCGTATTGCTCCAAGAGTTCACTCATCAAAGCAAAAATAACAACCGGTTTGTCTTTAATAAAATTGACTACATCCTCTCTTGGAGCTCGACCTACTTCGACAGGGGTTAAAGCTTCGAAATAGTAAACGTTTGGAGTGCCGTTAATTGCCCAAACCATCGGAAAATATGATACCGGACTAAGAATCCGGAGAGTGAGTTCGATTCCTGTTTTAGATATAGTGTATTGTCTAACGTAACCTTTTGTTAGGCAAAAAATCCCTTGCGGATCATCGTCTGCTCGAATAAGTACTTCCCCTTTGCGATAGTTACGGATTTTAAACTGATTATAAAATGACCTAAATTCCTTTGTCTTACTTACTTTCATTTGTTTTAGAGAAATTCCTAGCCATTATAGGAAATCGGGAATTCTTCGTCAATCTGTTAGAGGAAGACATTTTATAGTGAGCCGTACAGGAATCGAACCTGTAACCTATTCCTTAAGAGGGAATTGCTCTACCAGTTGAGCTAACGGCCCAGACTTCTAAACATTATACCTTAATAATATTGCCTAGAACAAGCGCTTGAAGATAATTGATTTTTATATCAAAAAATGGGATTTTTTGGTCTTTTAAACCTACGGAGTTGAAATTTTGAGAAATTTCGAATACGATTAGGTCAGTGAAAATTTGTACTAAATGTCGTAAAAATAAACCAATATCCGAGTTTAATTTCAAAATCAAAAGCAAAGATATAAGATCTTCTCATTGCAGAGTTTGTAGTCAAAAGTATGTGCGAGAACACTATAAAAATAACAGATCGTATTATTTAGAAAAAGCAAAAAAGAGAAATAGAATCGTTTGGCTCAAAGTAAGGAAGACCCTGTGGGAATATCTGCTCATTCATCCATGCGTAGATTGTGGCCAAAAAGATCCTATTGTGTTAGAATTTGATCATCTTAGAGATAAAAGGAAGAACATATCCTCTCTAACGAATGAAGCGTCCCTAGAAAAAACGTTTGAAGAGATAAATAAGTGTGAAGTCAGATGCGCTAATTGTCACAGACGCAAAACTGCACTAGAACAAGGATGGTATAAGTATGTAAAAGTGCCTTCGTAGCTCAACGGATAGAGCACTGGTCTTCGGAACCAGTGATGGGGGTTCGATTCCTCTCGAAGGCACAAACTCCGATTTCTTCAGGCGCGCCCACGTTTCCATTTAACTGAGGTAAGAAGACCGGAATAGATATCCTCGTCTAGTGGAATTGTCATTTCTTTAATTTCAGCCTTAGTCGGGGGTCTTTCTTTAAATTTTAAATGTGGTGGGTCATTTATTACAACTATCGGAGTTTGTTCTCCCCCTTCCCCTGTTTCGAAAACCGCGGATGCAGCCACACTGTCTACAAGATTAGTCATTTCAAGCCTGAGATTGCGGCCAAAAATATCGGGTTTACCAATGTAACTTTTTAAAGGCGCGAAGCCACACCATGCTATACCAAAACCTGTTACCCCACGTCTTAAAGGAGTTAAATGGCTATCTGTTATGACTACGCCAAGGTTTTTGACTTTATGTTTTTTACGAAGATGTTTCCAAATCCTTTCCGCTTCCTTCATCGGGTCTTTAGGCCACAAAATAAAATTTCCATATCCGTTTGATTCGTCAATTCCGGCGCTTGCAATAAATACGTTATTGGTGACCGTTAAGTTAACTCCGAATCTTAAATATTTTTCCGGTAAATAATACTGAGCATCCTTCTTTACTAAATCGAGTTTTGAAACCTTCCCATCATTTTTTATCACTCTGCCCTGACAGATTGATACTATCTTGGACGTTACGACAACAACATCTCTTTCTTTTAGTCTCGGAAGATATTTATCTAAAACTTCAAGGAGATCATCGCCTACTTTAACCTTATGAGTTTTATATGCTTTTACAATCATTAAGAAAGAAATTTAGTTAGTTCAAACGATGTTCTGTGTATTTCGGTCAAACCATGAATTCTTAGCGCTTCTTGGTGGGATTTCGTTCCGTACCCTTTATTGCGAGAGAATTTATAATGGGGGTAGTTTTTTGCGAGTTTTCGCATAATTGAGTCTCGGTGAACCTTGGCAATAATAGAGGCTGCGGCAATCGTTAAAGACTTTTTATCTCCGTCTATTATTCCTAATTGTCTTTTTAGACCGATTTTTTTGATAAACTTTACCGGATACCCATCCGAAAGCAGAAAGTAGTTTGAGGATTTATCTAATTTCCCCAGAAGGTCTTTGGTCACTAATCGAAAAGCCATTTTATTTGCTCTTCCTATTCCAAGGTGGTTGATAGTTTGAATGTCGATTTCCTGGATAGACCAAAAAAGCGCGTGTTTTTTTATCTGCAACGCCAGTTTCTTCCTGAGCGGAGCTTTTATAAGCTTGGAGTCGTTAACGTCTTTTAAAAACGAAAGTCTTTTGGTTATTTTGTTAGTTTTTGGGAAAATTACTCCCGCTGCTACAAGTGGACCGGCAAATGCTCCCCGACCAACTTCGTCTACGCCCAAAACGAACTTAATATTTTTTCCCCACAATTTTTTTTCGAAAGAAAAATCGGGCCGTGTCATGTGTTGACATATTACCAAATTTGTTGACACAAAACACCATTTTCTGTTACGGTCAGAGTATGAAGTCGCTTTTAAGGTTATCAATTGAGAACGCGCTCTCCTTATTCTTGTTGACCCTCTTTCTTTCGGGCGTAAAAGTATCTGGTGGATGGGAGTCTTTTATCCTAGATGGGGTTATTCTTGCTCTGGTCTACAAGATTTTAAAACCGATAATTTCTATTATAACTTTGCCCCTAAACTTACTAACAATGGGTGGATTTAGATTCATTACAAATGTTTTGGTATTCTATTTTGCAACTAAAATAGCTTCGAATATTACAATATCTGCGTTTACTTTCCCCGGAGCATCGTTTTCTGGATTTATTATTCCTCAAATATACTTCAATACCCTATTTGCTTATTTTGCCGCGGCCTTTTTTCAATCGTTATTTGTTTCTGCGATTGAGTGGTTAAGAAGATAAGCAAAGCTTGCCATCTTCGATCTAAAGCAAAGCTTGGGATCTTCGATCTAAGTTTGCAAAACCTCTTGGTAAACTTGTATAATTCTTAACTAACTCAATGTTTTTTAACTTCTTAGAAATTGTCGTCGCCATTTTACTTATAGTCGTTATTCTTTTTCAGATGCAGGGATCTGGGCTTTCATCATCGTTTGGCGGAGCCGGAGAATTTTATAGAAGCAGAAGAAGCGTTGAGAAACTATTAATGTGGGCGACGGTTATTCTGGCATTTCTATTCGGGTTCTTTTCCATAACACTTCTGGCTCTTCGATAGTATGATTTTTCTAAAAAGACGCAGACTGTTAGTCTGGCTTATTCGCGCTTATCTTAGAAAATGGAGGAGGAATATATTTGTATTTTTCTCCGCGGGACTAGCTGTCTTTTTCCTTCTTTATTTTATTTTTAAACTTTTCAATCCCATTCTTCCTTTTCAGCAAAAAGAAATAATAGGTTTGGTGGGAGCTTATACGATTAACAATCTCCCCATGGAGGTTTTATCCAAGGTTTCTTACGGATTGACTTATATTTCCGCGGACGGAGAGCCCAAGCCAATGGCGGCAGCGAACTGGACGATTAGAGACGACGGAAAAACGTACGTTTTTAAGCTTAGGGATAACCTTTTTTTCACGGACGGAAAAAAATTAAATGCTAATTTAATTACCTATAACTTTGCAGACGTAAAAGTCGAAACCCCCGACAACAAGACAATAATATTCAAGCTTAGGGAAAGTTATTCACCGTTTTTGGTTACCGTTTCAAGGCCCATTTTAAAGAAAAACTTTGTTGGATTAGGAGATTATAAGGTAAAGAAAATTGATATCAACGGTGATTTTGTCGATTCTATTCAGCTTACACCGAGGAAAGCCGGGCTTGTCCCGCTAATTTTCCAATTTTATCCAACCGAGGATTCCCTCAAAACCGCTTTAATTCTTGGAGAAATTACCAAAACCTACGATTTGTCCAATTTGGAGATTTCTAACTCGTCACTTGATAAATTTAAAAACTTAAAAGTTGACAAAAGAATAAACTATAACAAATTAGTAACACTCTTTTACAATACTCAGGATAAAATTCTTTCTG
>DASRFS010000058.1:0-5308 GCA_035651435.1 Patescibacteria group bacterium
ATCCTGGTAGACAAAAATGTAATAGCTCCCCAGGTAGACCAAAAAGTTCTCTATCTTCCCGAGATTCAAAGTCTAATAGAAAGTGATCCGGAGATACAAAAGGCCGCGCAATTCGGGCAAAATCTATCCGTATACAAATTAGCCTCTAAATATCCAGCTTATATTATAAATTCGGCAAAAAATATTACGCCAATTTTATCCGCATCGTACCAAGACCAAGCTTTCCAAGAGTATGGAGCCTATCAAACATCCCAAAACTACCCTTCGGATTCTTTTTTTCCTTTTAGAAATCTCATCGACAACCAAAATAGAATACTTACCGACAAAGTTAAAATAACCCAGGAAGGAATTTTATTAAAGACAGACAGCAAACGCACTTTAGAGCTTCCCAAGTTTGAGGACTTGGAGAATAATTTTGCGGTTGATCTTGTTGTCCAGAGGCAACCCGGAAATTCCCTGCAGATTTCTTTAGTACCTAAATTTCCTAAATCGGATATTCCCTTTCAAACCTCGGTCCAGCTTCCAATTGATGAGAAAAACTTCTTATTAAGTATAAATAATTCCAATAATTTTATTCTGAACAATCTTTCTGAGAATACCCCGCTTTTTCTTGGAACCGTCTTCTTAAATACAAATTCACAAAACACCATCTCTTTATACCTTGATCATAACGACCAAGAGGTTAGGCCGGACTTCTCCACATTAGGTTTTGACCTTGTTTCGTGCGGAAAAAATCAAAATACTTTTGGGATAACGCCACATCAATCCGGATTTACCCTTTTTAGAAAAGGATCCAATATTTGTCTTTACATCCCCCTTCAGAACCTGTTCCAACGACCCCAAAGTGACGAATTTATCCTTCAGACATCATTCCAAACCCAATCTTCTTCATGGAATTTCTGCCTTGCGGACCTTAACGGATCTTGTGTCAACTCGAGCCAAAAGAGCGTCTACTCGGCTCCGCTTACTTCAAACACCCAAAACTTTTTCTTTAACGTAAAGACCGACCAAATGCAAAATCTTAGGCTTAAGTTTGAATCCATTGGCAATTTGGATAAACCGAGCACGGTCAACTTTGACAACCTAACCTTTTCGTTAAAAACCCCGCTTTCCTCAACGTCTTTTGGAAAAGACCTTTTGAGCCTTTCCCTGGATTCTCTTAAGAGTCTTAAAGACAACAATATTTTGATTCCTTTTTCAGGCTACGAAAATTTAAGCCAGGACATAACCAAATCCCAGAGGACTGCCGGAGATTGCCAAAACGCTCCCGGTTTGGTCTCGAATCCGACAAAAGAGATAGTTAGGTCTCAAACGCAAAATTATATTCGCTACAAATCAGCCGACGGATCATTTTGTGACCACTTCTCTTATTCTAACCTGCCGTCAAATCAGGGATATCTGATCGTTCTGCGGTCCAGAAATATAGAGGGTTTACCACTCAGACTCTGCGTGACTAATCCTGTTTCCAAAAGGTGCGACATTTATGCCCATCTTACAAGATCCTCTGAGTTTACTAATGATATCTTTCTTCTCCCGCCAATGGGTGGAGATGGCTCGGGATTTGACATAAATATTAATAACTACGCTATAAAGAATATCCCTGCAGTCAACGACCTTTCTTCTATATATATAGTACCCTTCCCATACAACTGGCTACAACGAATAGAGACGGGAACGGATAAATCAAGGTCCCAGACAAAAACCGTTGCCTCGGTTAAAAATAACAAATCCTCTTATGTTTTGGACGTAAAAGACGCCAAAGCCGGAAACACCCTTGTCCTTTCCCAAGCTTTTGAAAAAGGGTGGCACGCTTACTATATCGGAAATACTTTCTCAGAGATTGCGCCGGATATCTTCGGAACACCACTTAAAAATCATGTTTTGGTAGATGGGTGGGCAAATGGTTTTGTAATCGATAAAAACATCAAAGAAGCCAAAATAGCCATAATTTTCCTACCCCAATACCTGGAATATATTGGTTTTATCGTGTTAATTGCCGGGGTTGTTGTTTTCTCTTGGAGACGTCTTAGAAACTTGAAATTAATGCGTTAAAATGGTACACTTTTAACTCTTGACTGCCCCCATAAAATGAAACCCCTTGTATCACTTTTAATTCCCGTCAGAAATGACGAAAAATATCTTGCGGAAGCAATCAAAAGCATCCGTAGACAGCGGTATAAGAAACTTGAGATCGTCGCAATCGATGACAAGTCCACCGACTCCTCCTACAGAATCCTCCAAACCTTCAAAAAGAAAGACAAAAGAATAAGAATCTACCGAAACGTAAAAAATTATGGAACCATTATGACCTTAAATAGGCTCGTTAGGAAGGCAAAGGGCGACTATATTGGCTTTACGTCCGCCCGCGATATACTGCACAAGGACCGAATCAAAAAACAGGTCAAATACTTCGCAAAGAATCCCGAAGTAGTAGCCTTGGGGACACAGTGTATTTTTGTTAACCGTAAAAATAGGAAAATCGAACAAAGCGAATTTCCTTTAAATAACAAGAATATCTACGATAATTCCCCGCTTCATGGGCTTTCAATGCAATTTGAGACTGTTCTAATAAATAGAAACTTGCTTCCTAAAGATATAATGAGATTTGATGACAATTTCAAGCCTTTTGTTTACACCAACTTCCTCGTAAAGCTCCTTCCTTACGGCAAATTTGAAAACCTGAACGATTTCCTCCATAGACACAGAAAACATCCCCAGGTTTATCTGGAAGACCTCAAAAAACACGCATTTTCTTTGGCAAAATTCTGGATAATCGGCAGTCCTGAGTATAACTTTAGAACATCCTTAAGAATTCTATTTTCGTCTATAATTACCCCTCTTAGAACAGGCTAGGGAAATTTGTCAAGTCCCCTCCACATCTTTTCCACAATTTTGGAACCAATTTAGATTAGCTTGATATAGCAATCCAAACATCATCTTTTTTACTACAGGTCTAGGGAAAACTACCTCTTATTTTTGCTATAGGCTTACTATTTTTAGCAATATATGCTACAATTTCCACAGGTATGAAACTTTTATTTTCAAGACAAAAAAGGGCAAATAAAAAGACGCTTGCAGATTACAAACAGGATCTCCTGGTAAGAGCGGGCCGCGAACAATTCAAGCGGCTGTTGGAAAAAGGGCTAGGAGTTCCAGTGGCACTTCTCTAAAGGAAAAAGGGAGAAGTTTAACAATTGAAGAAGTAAACCAAAAAAGGAGAGCATCGCTTTCGTTACTCAAAATAAGTTCAGGTACGAGAAGCAATGCTCTCGGAAAAAGGGCAGTTAGTCCTTCAGGCAGGAATAAAACTAATTGCCTATCTGAAATTGGTAGCATACAAAAAAAACTTTGTCAAGAAAAATCGTCGAGGCAAAAATTGATGATTTAGATTGATACAGTGATATTTTTTCACAAGAATTTTGCGAGCCTGAGCAAAATTTTTGCGGACAGAAATGAGGTAAGAGTGTTGGGCAGGCACCCTTACCTCTTTTTTGTTGTTTAAAAAGTTCCTCTAATGAGTGAGCGGGTCGAACAAAAGCGGCAGACGAGCGGCGTGCGACCTAGCGCACCAATTAAATCTTTTTTGCAAACAATATTCTTCCTGCGGTTGTCTGAATTACTCTTGAAACCATAACATCCAATTCTTTCCCCAAGTCCGCACTTGCGTGCTCTACGACAATCATTGTTCCATCGTCCAAATATCCTACTCCCTGCGTCACATCTTTTCCCTTGTGCTGGATTTTTATATGCAATGACTCTCCTGGAACTGCGATTACTTTTAATGCGTTGGCCAAGGTATTTACGTTAACCGCAATGACTCCGGAAATGCTTGCTTTTTTCTCCAAGTTATAATCACACGTAATAATTCTTCCCTTATTTTTCTTGGCCACGTGGATCAGTTTTTCGTCAACTTCACGCAAATCCCCGGCGCCAAAACCAGTCTCCCCCTCCGTTGACAAAACCATAAATCTATGACCGTTTGCTTTTTTTAATTTGTCCAAATGCTCAAGCCCTTTTCTCCCCCGCTCCCTTTTAACCGTATCTTGAGAATCAGCAATATGTTTTAATTCCAAAAGAATACTTTCCAAAACAACGAACTTTGAATCCAAAAGTCCCAAGTGGATAACATCAAAAATCCTGCCGTCTATTATTGCCGAGGTATCCAGAAACATGGCGTGTTCTATCGTTTCCGATTTTTTCTTTTTTGCTCTTCTTGAAGGATGCGGCAAATGGCTTACAACGGTTTTTGCAACCTCTTCTGCAATTTGCGCGACGAGTTTTGGAGGAAGCTCCAACGCTTGCGGGAATTGGACCCTTCTTTCTTTTTGTACTTTTCTTTTAGGCATCTTTAATTTCCAAAAGTTTTCAAAACGTTTGGTAAGTAATCAAAGTTTGCTGAACTAATTATATTTCTAAATCCCAAACTTGTCGCGACCTTTTTTCTTTTTTCAAAAAATGGGACCGAACGCAACTCTCCAAGTAATCCGACCTCTGCAATTCCGACTGTTTTTTGCATTGGCTTATTTGCAAAACTTGAATAAACTGCAAGACAAATTCCCAAGTCCGCAGCAGGGTCCGAAAGTCGAAGACCCCCTGCAACATTTACAAAAACGTCACAGGAGTCCAATGGAAGTCTTGCATGTTTTTGTAAAACTGCAATAAGAAGTTCGAGTCTTTTGTAATCTATTCCCGATGCTACACGCCTTGGAACAACTGATTTTGTATAAACGACAAGAGCTTGGATTTCGACCAGAAAAGCTCGGGTACCCTCAAGCGTTGCAACAAGCACCGAACCGGGAGCATCGTTTGGTCTTTTGGAAAGAAAAATATGTTCCGGATTTTTTACTTCCTTCATTCCCTCCCCGATCATTTCGAAGATTCCTACTTCGTCGACAGGCCCGAAACGGTTTTTAAAACTTCGAAGAACTCTTGTCCCTGTTGTCTTCTCGCCTTCCAAAAATAAAACCGCGTCGACCATGTGCGACAAAATCATAGGACCCGCAACTTCGCCCGCTTTTGTAACGTGGCCGACCAATATAACCGGGATGTTTAAAAGTTTTGCGGCTTTTGAAAGTTGCAAAGCCCCGTATCTTACCTGTCCTACGCTTCCTGAAAGCCCGGGAAGGCTTCCCGATTCCATTGTCTGTATGGAATCAACTATCGCCAAAGTTGGCTTGGTTTTTTCAAGGATTTCCAAGATTTCATCCGGATCCGTTAGCGATAAGATGAATAAATTAACTTTGGAATTTTTTAAAATTCTTTCGGCTCTAAGTTTTACTTGTTCTTCGGATTCTTCCCCCGAAATGTA